>NZ_JBHXNW010000051.1:0-66345 GCF_042717365.1 Streptomyces sp. NPDC058534 | reverse complement strand
TCAAAACGCGCACCCCCTACGACGAAGCGACCGCCTGGTCACACCATGCCCACGCCCCTACACCTTGACCTCAAACGACATGGGGTGTCTGACCGCTCTGCGACCCGCTTTCCTCACAGGAACCTTATGCGCACGCTTGATTACTCTTTGCGTTCATGCGGGCTGGCTCGATTTCTCGGAGCAGCCGCTCCGTGGCACGGACCGGAGCGGCACTCCTGGTCATGCTGGCCGCACTCGTGCACCTACTGGCCTGCGCCCACGGCCCGACAGCCGGTACGACGCAACGCGCCGATTCCCTGTTTCTGACCGCCTCCATCGCCTGCGGGCAGGCCCATGAGCGGCCGGAGCAGACGACGGCACAGCACACGACTCCAGCGCACGACAGCAGCATGCACTGCGGGGGGATGGACGGACCGACGGTTCAACCCCCGCGAGACATCACCGTCGCCGTGCCCGCAATCGACGACGCCCCGGCTGCCGACCACGTCGGCGTTCAGCTACCAACCGCTCCCTCAGCCCTGCGGTCCCCGTCCCGCACGCCCGGCCGGCCGGCCGCCGGGCAGACGCGGGCTCGACTCGGCGTGTGGCGAACCTGACCGAACCTGTGCCGAGCCTCCTGGCTCTGGCGCGACACCCGATCAGGTCCGCCCTTCCCCCACATACGGCCGATTGCCGCCCTGCGGCTGCGGTCGCAGGAGATGCACGCCATGAACGAGATCATTCGCACCGCTGCCCCCTCCTCACCCGCCCAACTGCCGGCCGATGCCAAGCGCCCGATGCACACGCCCGCCGGGCTGGTCGGCGACACCCCGGTCCTGTGGATCGGCGAACCCTTCACCACCGCCGGACGCGGCTTCTGGGCCAAGCTCGAAGGACACAACCCCGGCGGCATCAAGGACCGCACCGCCCTGCACATGGTCCGCGCCGCACTGGAGCGCGGACAACTGCTGCCCGGCGCACGGATCGTCGAATCCACCTCCGGCACCCTCGGCCTCGGCCTGGCACTCGCCGGTGCCACCTACGGCCACCCGGTCACCGTCGTCACCGACCCCGGCATGGAACCGCTCATGACCGGGCTCCTGATCGCTTACGGAGCCGAGGTCGAGGTCGTCGACACCCCGCACCCCACCGGCGGCTGGCAGCAAGCACGCCGCCACCGAGTCGAGGAGATTCTCGCGCAGTACCCGGACGCGTGGTGCCCGGACCAGTACAACAACCCGGACAACGTGGCCGCCTACGCCCCGCTGGCCCACGAACTCGTCGCCCAACTGGGCAGGATCGACACCCTCGTCGTCTCCGTGGGCACCGGCGGTCACTCCGCCGGCATCGCCTCCGTCCTCCGCGCCTTCTTCCCCCGCCTGCGAGTGGTGGGCGTCGACACCACCGGATCGACCATCTTCGGCCAGCCCGCCTCCCCACGCCTGATGCGCGGCCTGGGCAGCAGCATCTACCCCGGCAACGTCGCCTACGACCTGTTCGACGAGGTGCACTGGGTCGCCGCCCCGGAGGCCGTGTGGGCGGCGCGGCGCCTGGCCCGTGACCACTACGCCACCGGCGGCTGGAGTGTGGGGGCAGTGGCGCTCGCGGCTCGCTGGCTGTCCCGCACGCTGCCCGCCGAGAACCGGACCGTCGCCGTCTTCCCCGACGGCCCCCAACGCTACGTCGGGACCGTCTTCAACGACGCCTACTGCCACGAACACCGCATCCTCGACCACCTGCCCGCCGACGAGCCGGACGAGATCGCCCGCCCTGGCGACCGAGTCGTCACCCGCTGGACCCGCTGCACCGATGTCACGAACCCTCTCACCACGACCAGCGAGAAGCAGTCGGCCGAGCAGGCACTCGCGGGGGGCACCCGATGAGGACCCTGATGCGGCAGACCCGCTCCTTCTCACCCCCGACCCGGCTGCTGATGGCCAACCAGTTCGCCATCAACCTGGCGTTCTACATGCTCATGCCCTACCTTGCCGCCCACCTGTCCGGCGGACTCGGACTCGCGGCCTGGGCGGTCGGCCTCGTCCTGGGCGTGCGCAACTTCTCCCAACAGGGCATGTTCCTGATCGGCGGCACCCTCGCCGACCGTTACGGCTACAAGGCGCCGATCATGGCGGGCTGCCTGCTGCGCACCGTCGGCTTCGGCCTGCTCGGCTGGGTCGACAACCTGCCCGCCCTGATCGCCGCCTCGGCGGCCACCGGATTCGCCGGCGCGCTGTTCAATCCGGCCGTCCGCGCGTACCTGGCAGCCGAGGCCGGTGACCGGCGCGTGGACGCCTTCGCCACCTTCAACGTCTACTACCAGGCCGGTATGCTGCTCGGCCCCCTCGTCGGACTCGCCCTGCTGGCCGCCGACTTCCGTCTGGTGTGCACGGTGGCCGCTGCCGTCTTCTCCGTACTGACCGTGCTGCAGTGGCGGGCCCTGCCCGTACGCCGCGGCGACACCGCCGACTCCACGGCCATGCCGGAAGGAGTCCTCGCCCAGTGGCGCACCGTCGTGGCCAACCGGCCCTTCGTGCTCTTCTCCACGGCGATGATCGGCTCGTACGTGCTGACCTTCCAGGTCTACCTCGCCCTGCCCCTGGCCGCGCAGGGTGCGCTCGGCTCACGAGGAGCATGGGCGACCAGCGGACTGTTCGTGGTCTCCGCCGCCGTCGCGGTCGGAGCACAGCTACGGCTGACCGGCTGGGCGAAGAAGCGCTGGAGTCCCGCCCAGGCGCTGGTACGCGGGCTGGCCGCGATGGGCCTTGCCTTCCTGCCCCTGGCCCTCGCCCCGGCAGGCGCTACGGCCTCCGTCCTCGCCGCCCTGGTGATCGCGGTGGCGCTGCTCGCGGCCGGCAGCGCGGTGGTCTACCCGTTCGAGATGGACACCGTCGTCGCACTCGCCGGCAACCGTCTCGTCGCCACGCACTACGGCCTCTACAACACCGTCTCCGGTGTGGGTATCACCCTGGGCAACCTCGCCACCGGCGCTCTCTGGGACTTCGCCGCAGGCCACGACGCGCTCTGGCTGACCTGGTGCGCCCTGACCGCCACCGGGCTGGCGTGCGCGTCGTCCGTCGCAGCGCTCGCCCGCAGCGGACGCCTGGCCGTACGCCAGGAATCGCGCCTCGCACCTGCTTGACACTTGATCAGCTGAGGTTCCGTCCGGCCGAAGACCGCACCCACAGTCGGGTAGCGCAATTTCTGGCGACCCCGGACTGCCCCACAAGCCACACGAACCGCTTAGCATCTCCCCTGATGAAGAGCCGGGCGCCGCTGGCGCAGCGCAGCATACGCGGAGCGAGGTGGACCACAGCTCCCGCGGCGCTCGGCCCTGCTCTGGCCCTGCTGCTCGCCGCGCTGGTCATGTGCCTGGGATACGGAGCGCACGGCGCCGTCGGCGGCCATGCAAGCCCCGTCACGGCCATGGCCGGCGCTTCGTCCGCACAGGCACCGGCGGACGGCTCAATCGCGTACCACACGACGTCATCCGTGCACCAGAACGACTGCCCCGCCGGTGAGGTCTGCTGTACGTCCGCCATCCACCTCGGCGGAACCGTACCCGTCGCCCCCGTCCAGCCCGCGCCGGCAGTCCTGCCCCGCACACCACGACTGCCCGAACCACCGGCCGGCCCCCCACTCCTCGCCTCGCGCCCCCTGCCCGACGAGGCTCCTGATCTCCACGTCCTGCAGGTGCAACGGACCTGAGCGGATGCCTGCGCCCCGCACGCTCGCGCGTGGCTGGGCACCGAACACCATCCGCTCTCCCGTCGCACCCACCGCCGCCGCACGACAACGCCAAGGCGGAGAAGAGGACACGCACTCATGAGCAAGAGCAGCAAGAAGGCCGCCGCCGCCAGCCGGAAGGAACGCATCGAAGCGATGCGTCGCGCGGAGCAGGCCCGCGATCGCCGCAACCGCATCCTCGCCATCACGATCAGTACGGTCATCGTGGCCGGGCTGATCAGCTGGGGCGCGTACACCATCAACAGCGCCAACGAGAAGGACGAGCAGCAGGCAGCCGAAGCCAAAGAGCCTGTGAGCGGTGAGAAGACCTGGGACAACAAGAAGCTCGGACGCAACCACGTCCAGAGCACCGTCGACTACCCGATGAACCCGCCGGTCGGCGGGGACCACCACCAGGCCTGGATGACGTGCGACGGCACCGTCTACACGAAACCCATAGCGAACGAGAACGCCGTCCACTCCCTCGAACACGGCGCGGTCTGGATCACCTACAGCGACAAGGCCGCCGACGCCGAGGTCCAGGCGCTCGGTGACAAGGTGTCCAAGACCCCGTACACCCTGATGAGCCCGGCCGAGAACCAGTCCGGGACGATCATGCTGTCCGCCTGGGGCCGCCAGCTCACCGTGAAGAAGGCATCGGACCCGCGGGTCCAGCAGTTCCTCACCAAGTACGTCCAGGGCGCTCAGACCCCCGAACCCGGTGCCGCCTGTGCGGGCGGACTGACCGCGGCATGACGCCATGACCATGCGGAGTCGTCTGCGGTCCTATCGGTCCTATCGTTCCTGAAGGCCGACATCGCTCTTGGGCGAGGACGGCTGCTGTCTCTGCCGAGGTCCGGGCAGCGGGGTGGCGTCGGCGTCCAGGGCCGCAGCCGCGCACGCGTCAGGGCCGGGTGAGGATCGTGCAGATGTCACCGGCCGAGCAGGTGTCCGGGTCGGTCACGGCGGCCCGGCGGGCCGGCTCACGCAACACGGTGCGGGCCTGGCGGAGCTCGGCCATGCGCCGGTCGATCTCCGCCAGGTGCTCGTCGATGAGCACGCCGACCTGGGCACACGGCGCCTGGCCGCTGTCCCGCAGGGCAAGGACGGAGCGGATCTCGGCGAGGGTGAGCCCGGCGGCCTGGGCATCGCGGACGAACGAGAGCCGGGCGATGGTGCGGTGCGGATAGTCACGGTAGCCGCCGGGGGTGCGCGGGGGTGCGGGCAGCAGGCCGGCCTGCTCGTAGAAGCGGATCGTCTTCGTGGTCAGCCCCGTTTCGGTGGCGAGCTCGCCGATGCGCATGTCCTCAGCGTACGTCTTGACCTTCCAGCGGACTGGAAGGTCTACGGTCGGCCTCATGAGGATCACCGTGCTGACCGTCCCTGACTGCCCCAGCGCCCCGCTCGTCCGCGAACGGATCACGGCAGCCCTGGACGGGAAGCAGGCGCGGGTGGAGGTGATCGAGGTGAGCGACGAGACGGAGGCGGCCCGGTGGCAGATGACGGGCTCGCCCACGGTCCTCGTGGACGGCGTCGACCCCTTCGCCGTGGCCGGTGTTCCACCGAGCGTGTCCTGCCGCCTGTACCTGGACGAGGAAGGCCGGCCCAGCGGGGCGCCGGGCGTCGAGGCCCTGCGGCAGGCGTTCGCCGGCGCCGGGACATCCGCGTGCGCGCCTGTCGAAGAGTGCTGTGGCGACGACCGTCATGTGCTGGATCCGATCGGGCGGGCCGGCCGTGGCCGACGCGCCCCCGACGAGCGCGGACTGCGTGCGGTCCACCAGGCCGTGCTGCGCCACTTCGCCGTCACCGGCGACGCCCCCGAACCGGCCGACCTCGCCGCCGCCGCGACCGCCGCAGGCCGTACGGCTGTGGATGTGCTGGCCGAGCTGGACCGCGAAGACTTCCTGGCTCTCGGCGCCGACGGGCGGATCCGGGCGGCCTATCCGTTCTCCGCGGTGCCGACCCCGCACCGCCTGCGTCTGGCCGGCGGGGTGGAGGCGTGGGCGATGTGCGCGATCGACGCCCTCGGCGTGGCCGCGATGCTCCACCAGGACGTCGCGATCACCTCCTGTGACCCGGTCGACGGCAGTCCGATCACGGTCAGCTTCACCAAGGGCACCGCGCAGTGGGACCCGGCCGCAGCGGTCGTCTACGTCGGACAGCGGGCCCAGGTCGGCCCGGCGGCCACCGTGTGCTGTGACGCGCTGAACTTCTTCGCCGACCCTGCCACGGCCGGGGCATGGGCCCGGCAGCATCCCGAGGTCCATGGCCGGATCACGAGCCAGGCCGAAGCCCTGCGCATCGCCGAGCAGACCTTCGGTCCGCTCCTGGCCCGGGACTGACCGCACCCTGTATGAGGTGCCCAAGACCCCGTCACCAGCGGAAGACGGCAGGGCTGGGGTCTTTGCGTATGTACGGTCCGGTCGGCCGCATGGCTCGGTTCCTCGTTCTCAGCCCAGTTGCTCGGCCAGGCCGACGATGATGCCCTCCGGGCCGCGGAGGTAGCAGAGGAGGTAGGTGTCCTCGAAGCGGGCGATCCCGCCGATGAGTTCGGCGCCGTGCGGGCGTAGGCGGGCGACGGTGTTCTCCAGGTCGTCGACGGCGAACATGACTCGGTGCGTGCCCAGGATGTTGTGCGGTCGGTCGCGCGGGCCGTCGGTGATCGCCGCGGGGCTGCGGTACTTCGCCAGTTCGAGTCGGCTGTGGCCGTCCGGGGTCCGGACCATCGCGATGTCGCAGTGGACGCCGTCGAGTCCGGTGCACTTGTCGGCGACGGGGCCCTCGACCTCCGCCCTGCCCTCCAGCTCCATACCGAGTTCCACGAAGAACGCGATGGCGGCATCCATGTCCTCTACGACGATGCCGACGTTGTCCATCCGCTGAATCGCCATGCTGCTTCTCCTTCTTCGTCGTTGTCCCTGGGACGGAGCCGGGGGCATGTTCTCGACATCCGCGGACGCGGAGCCTGCGACAGCGTCACGCCGGGACGTACCGGGTCAGGATGATTCCGCTGCGGAACGTCTTCGTGTCGGCCAGTCGGAGCCTGGGGATCTCGAAACCGTCCGGGAAGAGCCTGCGGCCTCTGCCCTGGACCACCGGGTAGACGAAGAGGCGGTACTCGTCCACCAGGCCGGCCCCGATCAGGGTGTGGGCCAGCCGGATACTGCCGGTGAGGACGATGTCCTTGCCGCCCTCCTGCGCCTTGAGGGCGCGGACCTCCTCGACCGGGTCGCCCGCCAGTACGGTCGAGTTGTCCCACATCGGGTCGGTGAGCGTGGTGGATACGACGTACTTCTGGACCTGGTTGAGGTATGCGGTGATGCCGGTGGTGTCGTCGGCCTGGTTCGGCCAGTAGCCGCGGAAGTCCTCGAACGTCTGCCGGCCCACCAGCAGCGCGTCCGCGCGGCTGTCCTGCCGGTGGCTCTCCTCCAGGACGTCGGTCATGTCGGCGTCGCCATCGGCCTGGGGATCGAACCAGTCGGTGAGCATCTCGATCGAGCCGTCGACGGTGATGTTCTCTGTGATCGCGAGTGTGCGCATGCCGGTCCTCCTGAGCGGGCGGCCACGGGTGGGGTCCGTCTCGTGACACTCTCCCAGGGCGGCCGTCGCTTTCGTCCGACCGAACCGTCGAGCGGTGCGGGTGCCGTCAGCCGGTCCTGTCGCTCGATGAGAGCTACGTCTTCATGCTCGACCAGGGTTCCACTCCAGTTCGTCTGCCATGTCCGGCTCCTCTTTCGGAGGCTCACCGATCCGGGAACTGCTCGTGCCCCGGCGGACCCGAGCCGTCCCACACCCCCCGTACCACCTCCGCGTACTCCCTGCCCTGGCGTCGTCCCTCCCGGGCCGCCCCCGGGATGCGGGCGGCGTTCAGGGGGTTGCGGCCGAAGGCCTGGCGGGACGCTCGGTCGGGGGTCAGAAGGGTGGCTCGGGTGCCGTGGGTGGTCAGGGTGCGGACCTGGGACTGGGCGCTCGGGGTTGCTCCTGCCGCCTTGGGGATGGGGGCCAGGACTACTACCCGGGCGCAGTCGGTGAGCAGGTCGGCGTTGGTCGCGGAGCGTACGCCGCCGTCCATCCAGCGGCCCTTTCCGATGGTGATCGGTGGGAAGAGGGGTGGCAGGGCGCAGGTGGCGGCCATGGCGTGGGGGAGGTCGACTCCGTCGGTGGCGGTGAACGCGGTGGGGGTGCCGGTGAGGGCGTCCACCGCGAAGAGGCGTACCGGGCGCTCCGGCCAGTCCGGGACCGGGATGTGGGGGCCTATCGCCTCCAGGACCGCGGTCTCCGGGACGTCGCGTACGGAGAGGGCCAGCCGGCTGAGGCGTTTCAGTGTCTTGTCCGGGTCGCGTGAGCCCAGGGCCGCCCACAGGTACCTGGCCGTCATGGCCAGAGTGAAGTCCACGTCGATCATGGGGCGTTCGCGGTTGATCTGTTCCGTGTAGAGGTCGGCCGGGGCCGAGCCCTTGGCCAGGTCCAGGGCCAGCAGGGAGCCGGCCGACGTGCCGGCGAGGACGTCGGCGTCGCCGAGGTGTACCCCGGCGTCGGCCAGTCCCGCCAGTACGCCGACCTGCCAGCCGTAGGCGGTCAGGCCTCCTCCGCCCAGGACCAGGGCCGTAGTCGGCCCGTTCGCCTCGTTCGCCACGTCCGTCCCCCTGTCGAGATAACGGGGACCACCCCCCGGTTTGTTTGCCGTCGAGACGGTAACAAATAAGTGGGGAGTGGTCCACGTTTAGGGTGGGGTGCTCGTCACGGGCTCGTCACGGGCGGGCCAGCACCGTCCTGATCACCTGGCGCAGCATCGACTCCGGGTCCGGGGCCGGGCCCGGGGAGCGCCAGGCGACGAAGCCGTCGGGGCGGACCAGGACCGCGCCGCCGCGGGTCACTCCGTGGGACTTCGCCCAGTCCTTCTCCTCGTCGTCCTGGACCAGGTCGGCCTCCGGGGTGCCGCCCACGCGGTACGGCTTCAGCGGGATCCGCATCTCGGCCGCCAGCCGGGTCGCCGCCTCGTGCCAGCCGGTGGGCTGGGCCGCGTCGCTGAGCAGGACCAGGGAGTCCTCGTAGAGGTCCAGGGTGGAGACGCGGGCATCACCCTGGCGGAGCCAGAGGTGCGGGGCCCTGCTGCCGGGTGCGCCGGTGAGGTCGAGGCCCTCCGGGACCACCGGGGTCGCCGGGTCGGCGCCGACCACCGCGCCCTGGGGGTAGCGGTAGCCGAGGGCGACGTTCAGGATGCCGCCGGGGCCACCGGCAGGTGCCCCGCCAGGGCCGCCACCGGGGCCACCGGGACCACCGGGGCCACCGGGGCCTCCAGGGCCGCCGGGCCGGCCGGCCGCACCGCCGGGACCGCCAGGCGCTCCTCCCGGACCACCCGGACCACCGGGGCCACCGGGCCTGCCGGCCGCGCCACCGGGACCTCCAGGACCACCAGGCGCCCCACCGGGGCCACCAGGACCACCGGGCCCACCAGGCCCACCAGGTGCACCACCCGCGCCCGGCCCCCCGCCCCCCATCCCCGGCGGCGGGGCGAAGCCCGGGTGGCTGTGTTCGACCGAGCGGCCCGCGGCTCGGGCACTGGTGGCCTCGGCGACCGGGCGGCGTTCCGCGTCGTAGGTGTCCAGGAGGCCGTCGCCCGCCCAGCCCTCCAGGACCGCGGCCAGTTTCCAGGCGAGGTTGTGGGCGTCCTGGATGCCGGTGTTGGAGCCGAACGCACCGGTGGGGGACATCTCGTGGGCCGAGTCGCCGGCGAGGAGGACGCGGCCGGCGCGGTAGCTGCGGGCCACGCGCTGGGCGGCGTGCCAGGGGGCCTTGCCGGTGATCTCGACGTCGAGGTCCGGGTCGCCGATCGCGCGGCGGATGTGGGCGGCGCAGCGCTCCTCGGTGAAGTCCTCCACCGTTTCGCCCTGTTCGGGGTGCCAGGGGAGGTGGAAGACCCAGTTCTCGTGGTTGTCGACCGGCAGGAGGGCGCCGTCGGCGTCCTCGCAGGTCAGGTAGCAGACGATGAAGCGGCGGTCGCCCACCACGCCGGCCAGGCGGCGGGAGCGGAACGTGACGCTGATGTTGTGGAAGAGGTCGCCGGGGCCGCTCTGGCCGATGCCGAGCTGCTCGCGGACGGGGCTGCGGGGGCCGTCGGCGGCGACCAGGTAGTCCGCGCGGATGGTGGTGTGCTCGCCGGTCTCCCGGCTCTTCACGACCGCCGTGACGCCGTCGGCGTCGTCCTCGAACGACAGCAGTTCGGTGCCGAAGCGCAGGTCACCGCCGAGGTTGGTGGCATGGGTGAGGAGTTCGGGCTCCAGGTCGTTCTGGCTGCACAGGCACCATCCGCTGGGGCTGAAGCGGGCCAGTCCGCCGCCCGGGTCCATCTCCTTGAGCAGCCACTCCCCCTCGTCGCCGACCAGCGTGGTCGTCTGCAGGATGCCGTGGTTCTCGGCCAGGGTGGCGGCGGCCTTCCTGATGTCCGGCTCGGTGCCGGCCACCCGGAAGATCTCCATGGTGCGAACGTTGTTGCCGCGCCCGCGGGGGTGGATGGAGGTGCCGGCGTGGCGCTCCACCAGGGTGTGCCGAACGCCGAGGCGCCCCAGGAACACCGAGGTCGACAGGCCCACCAGGGACCCGCCGACGATGAGGACCGGGACCCGGTGGACCGCGGGGGCGGCGCCTGGGGACCGGTCGGCTCTTTCGTTCATCGTTCGTCCTCCGTTGTGACATACGTCCGTCGTTCGGTATGGCGGACGTCGTCCTCGCTGTGACCGACGGGCGTCCTCGTATGCGGGACCGTCGTCGAGTGACTCGCCCCGCGCCAGATGTGCGCCGGGGCCCTCATGCCTTCCCCGTGCGGCCTGATGAGGCCCACGGCGGCTGAGCTTTCACCCGCTTAACACTCCTGGCGCGCGGTCCTCGCGGGCACGGCCGACGATCGTGCTTATTGCGACCGGCGTACCCGCCCGAGCCATGGCGCGCGCCGCGACGATCGCCCCCAGTCCCAGAGAAAGTTCCCCGGAGAAGAGGTGGGCCGGATGACGGTCTCTCCCGTCGAAACAACGGATGGCGTGTCGGCGGATGCCCTGACCACTGACGCCGGGGCGACGCCCGTCGCCCCGGCCGCGGACGCCGACGGCGTATCGACATCGGCGTTCGACGGATCCCGCGTACGGGTCGTCCTGATGCTGGACATCCACGACGGAATGCAGCAGGAGTTCCTGGACGCCTACGACGGCATCCGCGACCGGGTCGCCGCCGTTCCGGGACATATCACTGATCAGCTGTGCCAGTCCGTCGACAACCCCACCCAATGGCTCCTCACCAGCGAGTGGGAGACCGCTGAGCCCTTCCTGAGCTGGGTCAGCAGCGACGAGCACCTGGACATGGTCGAGCCCCTGCAGCTCTGCGTCCGCGACACCCACTCCCTGCGCTACAGCGTGCTGCGCGAGACCGAGGGCGATCCGGCCTCGTCGGGCGCGGCCGGTGAATCGCTGCGGTCCGCTCCCCGGATCGGGAACAACCTCGTCCGGCACGCCCTGACCTTCACCGTGCGGCCCGGCAGCGAGGTCGACGTCGCCCGGATGCTGTCCGACTACGCGGCGCCCGATGCCCATGTCGACGACGCCGGCCGGCTGCTGCGCACCTCGGTCTTCATGCACGGCAACCGGGTCGTGCGGGCCGTGGAGCTGCGGGGCGACCTGCAGACCGCGCTGCGGCACGTGGCCCGGCAGCCGGGAGTGCGGGCGGTCGAGGAGGCTATCAATCCGCATCTGGAGCAGGACCGGGACCTGCGCGACCCGCGGTCCGCCCGGGAGTTCTTCACCCGCGCCGCCATGCCGGCCGTCCACCACGTGGCGTCAGGGGGCCGGGCCGGCGTACGCGGGCAGCGGCTCGCACTGCTCTACCCGGTGCGGCCGGGCGCCGGTCCGGAACTGGCCCGGCTGCTGGCCCGCCGGGACGCGTCCGCCCTGCGGGACCAGGACGGCCCGGTCCTCTCCGCCACCGTCTTCCACCGCGACGACCTCGTCGTACGGCTCGTAGACGTGGACGGCGACCCGGACGGGGCGCCCGTGTCCGCCGTCCTCGGTCTGCCCGCGGCCGACGGGCCCGGCAGGTCGACCGGAGCCGCCGCGGCCGCCGCGATCGAGGCCGCCGAGCGGCTCCTGGACACCGCCGCGTACGGCGTCGACGGGCCCCTCGGCGAGCCCCGCACCCTGTCGTTGCTGCTGGCGCGGGCCCGTATGACGCCCCTGACCGACCGGGACGCGTCGGACGCCTGACCCACGCACCCGGTAAGGCCCGACGTCGCGCCCCGCCGGTCCGCGTGGTCTCCCCGCCCCCTCACCCTCCTCCCCCACCGGTTCCCGTCACCCCGGAGTGAACGACATGACAGACCAGCAGGTAAACATCATCTCGATCGGCGACGTCGCGCCGAACCGCCGCCGCGGAGGAGACATCCGCGCCATGCTCACGCCCACCAGCGCGGGTGCGACCAGCGGCTTCATGGGCGTGGCCATCGTGCGGCCCGGCGAGCGGATCGCCGAGCACTACCACCCGTACTCCGAGGAGTTCGTGTACGTCACCGAGGGCGCCCTGGAGGTGGACCTGGACGGGGCGCCGCACACCCTCTCCGTCGGGCAGGGGATGCTGATCCCGCAGGACATGCGCCACCGCTTCCGCAATGTCGGCGACGTCGAGGCGCGGCTCGTCTTCCACCTGGGTCCGCTGGCCCCACGCCCGGAGCTGGGCCACGTGGACACGGAGGACGCGGCCGGCAACGCGCTCCCGCACGAGCGGTCCGCCGCCGCGGCCGAGGCGGTGTCATGAACCGGCGACGGGTGGCCGTCACGGGCATAGGCGTCGTCGCCCCGGGCGGGATCGGTGTGTCCCAGTTCTGGGGCCTGCTGTCCGACGGCCGTACGGCGACGCGCCGCATCTCCCTCTTCGACCCGGCGGGGCTGCGTTCGCAGATCGCCGCCGAGTGCGACTTCGAACCGGCCGACCACGGGCTGGGCCTGGCCACGGCCCAACGCTGCGACCGGTACGTGCAGTTCGCGCTGGTGGCCGCCGCGGAGGCGGTCCGGGACGCGAACCTCGACCTGACCCGGCAGGACCCCTGGCGGGCGGGCGCCACGCTGGGCACCGCGGTCGGCGGCACCACCCGGCTGGAGCAGGACTACGTCCTGGTCAGTGAGCGCGGCTCGCGCTGGGACGTGGACGACAAGCGGGCCGAGCCGCACCTGGAGCGGGCGTTCACCCCGGCCACGCTCTCGTCCGCGGTCGCCGAGGAGTTCGGCGTGCGCGGGCCGGTGCAGACCGTCTCCACGGGCTGCACGTCCGGGCTCGACGCCGTCGGATACGCCTACCACGCGGTCGCCGAGGGACGCGTCGACGTGTGCCTGGCGGGCGCCGCCGACTCCCCCATATCCCCGATCACGATGGCCTGCTTCGACGCCATCAAGGCGACCTCGCCGAACAACGACGACCCCGCGCACGCCTCCCGGCCCTTCGACGCCGACCGGAACGGCTTCGTGATGGGCGAGGGCGCGGCGGTGCTCGTCCTGGAGGACCTGGAGCACGCCCGGGCCCGTGGCGCGGACGTGTACTGCGAGATCTCCGGCTACGCGACGTTCGGCAACGCGTACCACATGACCGGGCTCACCAAGGAGGGCCTGGAGATGGCGCGGGCCATCGACACGGCGCTGGACATGGCCCGCATCGACGGCTCGGCCATCGACTACGTCAACGCGCACGGTTCCGGCACCCAGCAGAACGACCGGCACGAGACCGCGGCCGTCAAACGCTCGCTGGGCGAGCACGCCTACGCGACGCCGATGAGCTCCATCAAGTCGATGGTGGGTCACTCGCTCGGCGCGATCGGCTCGATCGAACTGGCCGCGTGCGTCCTGGCCATGGCCCACCAGGTGGTGCCGCCCACGGCCAACTACACGACCCCGGACCCCGAGTGCGACCTGGACTACGTGCCGCGCGAGGCACGGGAGCGGACGCTGCGGCACGTGCTGTCGGTGGGCAGCGGCTTCGGCGGCTTCCAGTCGGCGGTCGTGCTGAGCGCTTCCGGTTCCGGTTCCGAAGGAGGGCAGCGATGAGCGGACGGCAACGGACCGACGACGGGGCCAGGCGCGCGGTCGTCACCGGGCTGGGTGTGGTGTCCCCGCACGGTGTCGGAGTCGAGGCGCACTGGAAGGCCACCGCGGACGGCACCAGCAGCCTGGGGCCCGTCACGCGGGAGGGCTGCGACCATCTGCCGCTGCGGGTGGCGGGCGAGGTGCGGGGCTTCGAGGCGGCCGAGACGGTCGAGGAGCGCTACCTCGTGCAGACCGACCGGTTCACGCACTTCGCGCTCTCCGCGGCCCAGTTCGCGCTGGCCGACGCCCGGTTCGGCCGGGCGGACGTCGAGTCGCCGTACTCGGTCGGCGTGGTCACCGCCGCGGGTTCCGGCGGCGGCGAGTTCGGGCAGCGGGAACTGCAGAACCTGTGGAGCCAGGGCTCGCGGTACGTCGGCCCGTACCAGTCGATCGCCTGGTTCTACGCGGCCAGCACCGGCCAGGTCTCCATCCGCAACGACTTCAAGGGCCCCTGCGGGGTCGTCGCCGCCGACGAGGCGGGCGGTCTGGACGCCCTGGCGCACGCGGCGCGGGCCGTGCGGGGCGGCACCGACACGGTGGTCTGCGGCGCGACGGAGGCACCGCTCGCCCCGTACTCGATCGTCTGCCAGCTGGGCTATCCCGAGCTGAGCCGCGCCGCCGAACCCGACCGCGCCTACCGTCCGTTCACTGAGGCGGCCTGCGGGTTCGCACCGGCCGAGGGCGGTGCCGTGCTGGTCGTGGAGGAGGAGCGGGCGGCCCGGGAGCGCGGCGCGGACGTGCGGGCGACGGTGGCCGGGCACGCGGCGACCTTCACCGGGGCCGGCCGCTGGGCCGAGTCCCGGGAGGGGCTGGCCCGCGCGATCGAGGGCGCGCTGGCCGAGGCGGGCTGCCGGCCCGAGGACGTCGACGTGGTCTTCGCGGACGCCCTCGGTGTCCCGGAGGCCGACCGGGCCGAGGCCCTGGCCCTGGCCGACGCGCTCGGCCCGCACGCCGCGCGTGTGCCGGTCACCGCGCCCAAGACCGGGACCGGGCGGGCGTACTGCGCCGCTCCGGTGCTGGACGTGGCGACGGCGGTGCTCGCCATGGAGCACGGGCTGATCCCGCCCACCCCGCACGTGTTCGAGGTCAGCCACGACCTGGACCTGGTGACCGGCCGGGCCCGACCCGCCGAGCCGCGCACCGCACTGGTGCTGAGCCGCGGGCTGATGGGCTCCAACTCGGCCCTCGTCCTGCGGCGGGGCGGCACCGCGCCGTCCGCGTACTGAGACCGACCGACGCCAATCCGAGTGAGCGCCGCGTGTGGGCGCGCGCCACCTTGAGTGAAGGAGGACACCCCCATGACCGACCAACTGGCCTACCAGGTGACCGTCGAGGAGCTGGCCGCGCTGATGAAGCGCACCGCCGGCGTGCACGTCGAACCGGAGACCCTGCGGCGGCAGGCCGACGACGGCTTCGACACCTTCGGCCTGGACTCCCTCGGCCTGCTGGGCATCGTGGCCGAGCTGGAGAAGCGGTACGGCCTGGGCCTGCCCGAGCAGGCCGAGCGCTGCAAGACGCCCGCCGATTTCCTCGCGCTGATCAACGGCGCCCTGAAGACGGGAGTGTGACATGGCAGGGCACACCGACAACGAGATCACCATCGCCGCCCCGATGCAGCTGGTCTGGGACATGACCAACGACATCGACGGCTGGCCCCGGCTGTTCAGCGAGTACGCCTCCGTGGACGTGCTCGAACGCGACGGCGACCGCGTCACGTTCCGGCTCACCATGCACCCGGACGCGGACGGCAAGGTGTGGAGCTGGGTCTCCGAGCGGGTCGCCGACCCCGTCACCCGCACCGTCCGCGCCCAGCGGGTCGAGACCGGTCCCTTCCAGTACATGAACATCGTCTGGGAGTACGCGGAGACCGCCGAGGGCACCCTGATGCGCTGGATCCAGGACTTCGCGATGAAGCCGGACGCTCCGGTGGACGACGCCTGGATGACGGACAACATCAACCGCAACTCCCGTACGCAGATGGCGCTGATCCGGGACCGGATCGAGCAGGCGGCGGGCGAGCGGCGGACCGCGTCGGTGCTCGCCGACTGACACCGGACGACAACGGCGAAGGGCATCACCCCATGCACCACACACTGATCGTCGCCCGGATGGCACCCGGCGCGGCACCGGACATCGCGAAGGTGTTCGCGGAGTCCGACCGCGGCGAGCTGCCGCACCTGGTGGGCGTCAACCGGCGCAGTCTCTTCGAGTTCGGTGACGGTGTGTACCTGCACCTCATCGAGAGCGACGAGGACCCGGCCCCGACCATCGGCCGGTTGACCGGGCATCCGGAGTTCCGCCAGGTCAGCGAACGGCTGGAGCCGTATGTCTCGGCGTACGACCCGGCGACCTGGCGCGGTCCGAAGGACGCGATGGCGCGCTGCTTCTACCGCTGGGACCGGACCGCCGCAGGCTGACGGCCCGTCCACGCACCGCTACGGGGCCGCCCGGCACCAGCCGGGCGGCCCCGGCGCGCGTGCGACGACACGGCGTACCGATCGGTTGCCGCCGGGGGGCGAACTCCCCTGTGAGAAGACCCACTTGGGGACCTGTGGGTTTTTCACACAACTTTCCGCTTGGATCTTGTGGGGACACGAGCACACGGGAGTCCACTGTGCGCGCCCCGCAGACCAGGAGAGAGGACGCACGTCGTGGGCCGATCCCCCGCCCGCCGGACCAGCCCCCGCAGAGGCAGGCGCCGCCGCGGAACCTCCCGCGTGGTCCTGGTCTTCCTCGCCCTCGGGGCGGTGCTGATCACCGCGGGTGCCGCCGTGGCGTACTGGCGGGACACGCGGCCCCCGGTGACGGACGACCAGGTGGCCGACGTGGCCGACGCGCTGGACGCCGCGGGGACGCCCACCCCGTCGGCCGGCCCCTCGACCGCGTCACCGTCCGCGAAGGCGTCCCCGTCGCCCTCGGTCTCGCCGTCGCCCTCGTCCTCGCCCTCCACCATCGCCATTCCGGCGACCGGCCCCGGCACCTTCGTCACCGCGCGGGCCGACGGCACGACCGTGGGCACCGGCAGCCAGGTACGCCGGTACAAGGTCCTGGTCGAGGAGGGCATCGACGTCCGGCCGGGCGCCGCCGCGGCCGAGACAGCCGACGTGCTCGCCGACCGCCGGGGCTGGACGAGGGACGGGACCAACTCCTTCCAACTGGTCGGCAGCGGCTCGTACGACTTCGTGGTGAAGATCGCCACGCCGGGCACCGTCGACAAGATCTGCGGCGCGGCCGGTCTGCTCACCCGGGGCGAGGTGAACTGCAGTGTCGGTACGGACGTCGTGGTGAACCTCAAGCGCTGGGTGCTGGGTTCCCCGGAGTTCGACGGCCCGATCCACGAGTACCGGGCGCTGATCGTCAACCACGAGGTCGGCCACCGCATCGGCCACGGCCACGAGACCTGCCCCGGGGCCGGCCGGCCCGCCCCGGCGATGATGCAGCAGATCAAGGGCCTCAAGGGGTGCGTCGCCAACGCCTGGCCCCACGACGAGGGCGGCGACTACCTGGGCGGTCCTTCGGTGCCCTGAGCCGCGTGGTCGGGGCGTTCGGCGGACGTTCGCGGGACAGCCCCCGGCGCGGCGGGTGATGATCGGACCATGACCACCACATCGCGCTTCGATCCCCGCGCCCTGCTCGCCCGGAGCCGGCTCGGCGTGCTCGCGACGATCAAGTCGGACGGCCGCCCGCAGCTCTCGCCCGTCATGCCCGCCTACGACGCGGAGGCCGGCGTCATCCGCGTCTCGACCCGCGACGGGCTGGCCAAGACCGCCAACCTGCGCCGGGATCCGCGGGCCACGCTGGAGGTGACCGCCCCGGACGGCAGGTCCTGGGCCACCGCCGAGGGCGTCGCCACGCTCACCGGGCCGGGCACCGACCCGCACGGACCGGAGGTCGAGGCGCTGGTGGAGTACTACCGCGCCGCAGCGGGTGAGCACCCGGACTGGGACGAGTACCGGGCGACGATGGTGGCCGACCGCCGGGTGCTGCTCACCATCACGGTCGAGCGCGTGTACGGGGCCGACATCGGCTGAGCCGAAGTTTTGTGCCCGGACGCTGAAAGATCCGCCCGCCGTTTCCGTACCTCTTGGCGAACGAGCACGTACGAGTGCGAGTCCCCGCGTCGCCCTGGAGGCACCATGCGCCTGTCCCGCAGCAGGATCGGAGTCGTCGTCCTGTTCGGTGCGATGACCCTGACCCTCACCGCGCTGGCCTTTCCGGCCATGCTCGGTCTGGACAAGGCCGACGGCAATCAGGACCGGGTCATCGCCGGCACCAAGTTCGGGCCGCTCACCGAGGCCGACCGGGACTTCGTGGTGAAGGTCAGGGCCGCCGGGCTGTGGGAGTACCCGCTGGGCGAGATGGTGCGGGAGCGCGGCACCACGAAGGAGATGAAGACGGCGGGCGAGCATCTGATCGTCGGGCACGCCGGTCTTGACGCGATGTGCCGCGAGATCTCCCCCGAGCTGGGCATCACGCTGCCCAACCGGGCCTCGCCGCAGCAGGAGGGCTTCGTGGCGACGGTGGACGCCAAGACCGGCAAGGCGTTCGACGCGTCGGCGGTCAACATCATGCGGGTGACGCACGGTCAGATCTTCCCGGCGATCGCCAAGATCCGGGCGTCCACCAAGAACACCCTGGTGCGGCAGCTGGCCGACCTGGCCAACGACACCGTCCTGGACCACATCACGGTGCTGGAGCAGACCGGCATGGTCGAGTACGACGAGGTCACCTTCCAGCAGACCGGCCCGGCGAAGCTGCCGCGGGAGAAGGTCACCCCGCCCCCGCCGCAGCCCGGTGAGCAGGTGCTGGTGCTCAAGCCGCGGCCCGACCTGAACGTGAACACCGCGTCCCCGACGCCCACTCCGTCCCCGGCGGCCCCCTGAGCCCGGCCGGCGTCAGACCTCGCGGGCCACGACGCCGTCCGTCGGCCGGCCCAGCGGATACGGACGTTCGTCGTCCGTTGCCGGGCCGGGGGGCTCGCCGCCCGCCTCGCTGAACGCGGTGAGCGCCTCGACGAGGGCCGCCCGCTGGTGCGGCGCGAGCCGTTCGACGATCGCCGCCACCTCGGCGCGGCGGCGGGCGCTGACGTGCTCGACGGTGCGCCGGCCCTCCTCGGTGAGGGTCAGGAGGGTCTCGCGCCGGTTGCCGGGGTTGGTCTGCCGGTCGGCGAGCCCGGCCGCGATCAGCCGGTCGACCATGCGCATCGCGGTCGACGGGGCGACCTGGAGGTGGTCGGCGAGCCCGACCAGCTTGGTGGCGCCCCTGGTGAACAGCACCATCAGCATCCGGAACTGGGGCAGCGTCACCCGCTCCTCCACCTCGGCGAGCGACCGTGCGGAGACCGCCACCAGCAGTCGCGACGCGGCCAGTACGGCCCTGGTGACCGCGTCGACGTCGGCCAGGCCCCCGATGGGCGTCTCACGCTCCGGCATGGGTCCTTTCTATCGCGCCGAAGTCCCCGCTCACGCACCCGGGAACGGCTCGACGCCTTTGTGCGTTCATGGGTTGGCGGCCGACGGAGACCGCCGGCCATGACCACCCGGCCCCGGGTCCGGCGGCGGGCGGGATCGTGCGGCCGGAGACCCTGGTGATCTTATTTTGCACTGTGCAATGATCCGACGGGGGACGGCACGCGGCCGCGTGCCGTACGGCGCCCGGGAGTGACACCGACACGGTGCTGCGGCACAGGACGGCACACCGGCCGCCGGCGGGCCCCATCCCGCTCCCGCCCGACCCGTCCGGGGCCGAACGAGAGAGGAAGAGCGGGACGATGACCGCTTCGGGGCCGGACCGCGGCGCCACACCTGGTGAGCCGGACGAGCCGGGCGGTACGCCGCCCGTGCCGGAGCACGTGTGGCGGCTCTTCCTGGAGGACGACGAACGCGCCATCCGCGCCTCCGCGCCCAGGGAGCCCTCCGCGCGGGAACGGACCCCGGGCCGGCAGCCCGGCCCGCCGGCCGCCGGCCTGCCCGGGCACCCGGACGCCCGGCCCGCCCCCGCCGGCACGGTCGGTGAGCCGTGGCGCCCGGAGGACCCGTGGACCGGCCCCGGCTGGCGTGAACTGGACCGCCGGGCCCGGCTGCGGCGGATCGGCCGGGTGATCGGCACGGCTGCCGCGGTCGCCCTCGCCCTGACCGCGTGGTCGCAGCTGTCCACCGGCCCGGCCGCCCCGGGCGGCGAACCGGCCGAAACGATCGGGCGGCGCCTGGAGGAGAGTCCCGCTCTGCCCACCCTGGCCTCCCTCGTACCGACGGAGTCCGGCACCGCGAGCCCCGCGGCCTTCGAGCCCGCGCCGTCCGCGATACCCCGGGCCTCGGTCTCCCCCTGGACCATCGACTGAACACTTGTTCAGCGACACTTGTTCAGCGCTGAACGCTCGTTTAACATGCTGTACATGCGTTCAATCCCGGAGGACCGGACCACCCGGGCCCTCATCCGCGACGAGGCCCTCGGCCTGTTCGCCGCGCACGGACCCGACTCGGTGACCGTGCGGCAGATCGCGACGGCCGCCGGGGTGTCACCGGGCCTCGTGGTGCACCACTTCGGCTCGAAGGACGGACTGCGCCAGGAGATCGACCGGCACGTCGTGACCGTCTTCGAGGCAGTCCTCGGCGAACTCACCGGCGAGGACGGCACCGAGCCCCTCGACGCCGCCACCCCGGGAGCGTCCCTGAGCACGGCGTTCACCCGCCACTTCCCGGCCGACTCCCCCCTGCCCGGCTACCTGCGCCGTCTGCTGCTGACCGACACGGAGGCGGGCCGGCTGCTGTTCGGCCGCCTCTACGAGCTGAGCCGCACCGCCCTGGCCGGGCTGGCGGCGGCCGGACTGGCCGTACCGGGCCGGGACCCGGCGGCCCGCGCAGCCGTACTGCTAGCCAACGACCTGGCCGTGTTCCTGCTGCGCGACCGCATCGGCGAGGTCCTGGGCACCGACCCCCTGTCCGCCGACGGCATGGCCCGCTGGGCCCCCGAGGTCCTCGGCATCTACACCGGCGGACTGAACGCGCCGCCTCCCCGGGAGGCACCCCCGCAAGCGTAGGAAGCCCCGCAGTCCAGCAGGGCCGAAAGGCCCGGGAAGGCCACGGTGACCGCCCATGCCGACCGCACCCGAACCGCCTGCCCCCGACCCCGCCCCCGTGCTCCGCGCCCGTGACCTGCACAAGGCGTACGGCGCCCACCGCGTCCTGCGCGGCGCCGACCTCAGCGTCGCCCCCGGGCAGTTGGTCGCCGTCGTCGGTGAGAACGGCGCCGGGAAGTCCACCCTCCTCAAGGCGCTGGCCGGCACGCTGGCCCTGGACCGCGGCGAGGTCTCGCTGTCCGGGACGCTCGGCTACTGCCCCCAGGAACCCGTGCTCAGCGGCAGCCTGACGGTCGGGCAGCACCTGGACTACTTCGCCGCCGCGCACCGCCTGCCCGACCTGGACCGCGGCCGGGAACTGGTCCGCGTCCTGGGCTACGAACGCTACGAGCGCTCGCCCGCCGGTGAACTGTCCGGCGGGACCCGGCAGAAGCTGAACCTCACCCTGGCCCTGCTGCACGAGCCGGAGGTGCTGCTCCTCGACGAGCCGTACCAGGGCTTCGACTGGGAGACGTACCTGCGCTTCTGGGACCTGGTGGCGGACCTGCGCGCCCGCGGCAAGGCCGTCGTGGTCATCACCCATCTCGTCTTCGAGCAGGACCGCTACGACCTGCTGGCCGACCTGGCCGACGGCCGGCTCACCGCGCGGACGGCCGGAAGGGAGCACCGCCATGCCGACGCCTGAACCGGCCACCCACCCGGGACCGCGGTACGGACAGTTCCCCACCGCCCTGCGCTTCTCGGTGCGCGACCAGACCCGCAACCGGCTCGCCGGGCTGCTGCTCGGGGTCTTCGTGCCCCTCTGGTACCTGGTCATGACCGCGATGGCGGGCGGGGAGCCGCTGGACTTCAAGCTGTACGCCACCGGCGAGGTCCTGCGTGTCGACGCCGGCCACCTCACCCTGATCACGGCCGGGCTCAACTGCGTCACGATGATCGCCGGGTTCGTCGTCTTCGACGCCGTGCGCAAGTCGCTCGCGTTCGACCGGCGGCTCGTCTTCGCCGGGTACCGGCAGTCCACCCTCATCGGGGCCAAGACCCTCGCCGTGGCCGCCGTCGCCACGGGTATCGCCCTCTACACCGCGCTGGCGGCCCTGCTCTTCTGGCGCCCGGCGGTGGGCGCCTGGTTCGGCCTGCTCGCCGGGTTCACCGTCATCGCGCTCACCTACGGCGCCCTCGGACTGCTCCTCGGTGTGCTGGTGAAACGGGACCTGGAAGGCTTCTTCCTGATCATCATGGGCGGGCTGATGGACACGTTCCTGCAGAACCCGCTGGGCAACCCGCTCGCCAACGAGCCGATCCTGCAGTGGTTCCCGTCCTTCGGCCCCATGCAGTTCGCGGCCGGCGACGCCTTCGGGGACACCGCGCTGTGGGGGCACCTCGGTCTCGGCCTCGCCTGGGCGGCCGGGTTCAGCGCGGTGGGGCTGGTCATCTTCCGGTTCCGGACCCGCGACCGCACCCGCTGACCGGCGGCGTCAGGCGCTGCGCTTGCGGGACGCCGTCTTCTTGGCCGCGGTCTTGGCGGTGCTCCTGGTGGCCGCGCTCCTGCCGGTGGTCTTCTTGGCGGTGCTCCCGGCCGTCGCCTTCTTGGCCGGCTGGGCGGACTTCGCCGCG
This sequence comes from Streptomyces sp. NPDC058534, assembly GCF_042717365.1. NCBI lineage: Bacteria > Bacillati > Actinomycetota > Actinomycetes > Kitasatosporales > Streptomycetaceae > Streptomyces > Streptomyces sp. NPDC058534. The sequence goes on along the minus strand of NZ_JBHXNW010000051.1, from coordinate 43,836 downwards.
GACTTCCCGGCGGCGGCCGTCGACTTCTTGGGTGCCGCCTTCTTCGCCGCCGTCTTCTTCGCCGCCGCGGACGTCGACTTCTTGCCGCCGGTCTCCTTGGGGGCCCGCCGGGACGACTTCCCGGCCCGGGGCAGGGGCCGGACCTCGGCCTCCTCGGCCGGGCCGGGCTCCTCGCCGCCCCGGGACTCCCGCGCCGCCCGCACACTGCTCTCCAGCGCGGCCATCAGGTCCAGCACCTTCCCGGGCCGCTCCTCCTCGCGGGCCTCGGGCGGGGCCTCGCCGGCCGACTTGGCGGCGATGACCTCCTCCAGCGCCTCCTGGTACTCGTCGCGCAGGTCGTCCAGGTCGATCTCACCGAGCGTGTCCATGAGGGCGTCCGCGAGGTCCAGCTCCTGGTCGCGGACGGTGACGCCGGAGTCCGGGGCGACGCCCTCGGGGGCGCGCACCTCGTCCGGCCACAGCAGGCCGTGCATGGCGATGGCGTCGCCGACGACCCGGAGCATGCCGAGGCGTTCCCGGCCGCGCAGCGCGAACTTGGCGATGGCGACACGGTTGCTGCGCTTGAGCGCCTCGCGCAGCAGCGTGTAGGGCTTGGCGGCGGGGGCTCCGCTCGCCGCGAGGTAGTACGCGGAGCCCATCTGGAGCGGGTCGATGCGCTCCTCGGGCACGAAGGCGACGATCTCGATGGTCCGGGCGGTCGGGATCGGCAGGTGGGACAGGTCGTCGTCGGTGATCGGGATCATAGAGCCGTCGGCGTCCTCGTACGCCTTGCCGATCTCGTCCTGGGTGACCTCGCGGTCCTCCAGCTCGCAGACCTTGCGGTAGCGGATCCGGCCGCCGTCCTCGGTGTGGATCTGGCGGAAGGAGACCGAGTGGCTCTCGGTGGCGTTCACCAGCTTGATCGGGATGCTGACCAGGCCGAAGGAGATGGCGCCGTTCCAGATCGATCGCACGTGCAGCACCTTTCCGGTCGGGCGGTTCGTGGGTCGGTTCGTCGGGCGTTTTATCCGTGTTCCGTGCGATTCTCATGGTATGGCGCCTATCACGGAGGTGGAGGGGCGGCGGGTGGCCCTCAGCAATCTGGAGAAGGTGCTGTATCCCGCGTCCGGCTTCACCAAGGGCGAGCTGCTGCACTACTACGCGACGACCGCCGGGGTGCTGCTGCCGCATCTGCGGGACCGCGCGGTCTCCTTCCTGCGCTATCCGGACGGTCCGGACGGCCAGGTGTTCTTCACCAAGAACGTGCCGCCGGGTACGCCCGACTGGGTCACCACGGCCGAGGTCCCCCGCTCGGAGGGGCCCGCCCGGATGGTGCTGGTGCAGGACCTGCCGAGCCTGATGTGGGCGGCGAACCTGGTGACCGAGTTCCACACGCACCAGTGGACCGCGGACGACCCCGGCGAGGCCGACCGGCTGGTGTTCGACCTCGATCCCGGTCCGCCCGCGACGGTGGTGCACTGCTGCGAGGTCGCGGGGTGGCTGCGGGAGCGGCTGGCGGCGGACGGGATCGAGGCGTACGCCAAGACGTCCGGGGCCAAGGGGCTGCATCTGCTGGCGGGGGTGCGGGGGTCGTCGTCGGAGCGGGTGTCGGAGTACGCGAAGGCGCTCGCCGTGGAGGCCGAGCGGGCCCTGCCCCGGCTGGTGGTGCACCGGATGACGCGCAGCCTGCGGCCGGGGAAGGTGTTCGTGGACTGGAGCCAGAACGCCGCCCGCAAGACCACGGCCGCCCCGTACACGGTGCGGGCCCGCCCGGACCCGGCGGTCTCCACGCCGGTGACGTGGGACGAAGTGGCCGGGTGCCGGCGGGCGGAGGAGTTCGTGTTCCGGGCGGAGGACGTCGGGCCACGGGTACGGGACCACGGCGACCTGCTGGCGCCGCTGCTCGACCGGCGCCGGGCGGCGGCCCTGCCGTAGGCACCGGGACCCCGGGGGCAGTCCGTCCATGCACACCACCCCGTCACCATGGGACCGGGCGGGGTGCTGCGGGGGCCAAGAACCCGGCTGCCTCGGGGAGGAGTTGGACAGACCGCCGGGCTGGGCGTGGGACGGGGTCGTGCCGGGGCTCTGGATGAGTGGGCACGAGTTCGTGGCGTATCTGCGGGCCGGGCCGGCCACCGCGCGGCTGCTGGAGGACCCGGCCGAGTAGCCCGGCACGCCCGGACGCACGCAAAATGGCCTTCCGTACCGAGAGGCGTACGGTGCCGTCCACAACCGTGCGGGACCGTCGGCGCCGATCACCGAACCCCAGGAGTGCAGTGCTCCCGATCCGCCGAGGGCGCCCCGCCCGCGTCCCCGCCGTCGTCGCGCTGCTCCTGGCGACCGCCGCGGCCGGGGCACTGGCAGCATGCGGCGACTCGGGCGGGCTGCGGAGCGCGGGCGCGACCCCGGCGGCGCGGAGCCCGGCCCGGCTCTGGCCCGACCTGACACCGGCGTCGAGTCCCGCGTACGACATCGGCGAGGTGGACAACGAGGTCGTCAAGGGCGTGAAGGTTCCCGGTGGTGACATCCGCGAGGTGGACCCGGTGGCCGCGGTGCGCAAGGAGATCGCCACGCACCCGGACGACTACGCGGGCGCCAAGGCGCGCTACCACGAGACGTCCGTCCGGATGGCGGACTGCGGCGCGGACGGCACCGCCGGTGACCGCGCGGGGTGCCCGGTGCTCCGGCCGTACTACCGCGACCTGACGGGCGACGGGCGCCCCGAGATGACTCTGGGTTTCCGGCTGCTGCCCGCGAAGCTGACCGCCGTGCGCGTCTACACGGTCGAGAAGGGGCGGCTCGTGCGGGTCATGTCGTACGACGACGCGGTGAGCGAGGTCGAGCTGGCCGGGCGGACGGTGATCGTCCGCTCGCCCTCGGAGGTCGCGGGCTACGAGTACCGCCTCCAGTGGACCTGGGACGCCGACCAGCGGGCCATGCTGCTCACCAGCGACGAGATGCTGCGCACCGACGACGGCGGCCTGCACACCGGGCGCCCGTCGTCGCCGCCGTCCGGGTCGCCGTCCACCTCGCCGTCCGCGTCACCCCCGGCGAGCGCCCGGTGAGGCTCGCGCTTCCCCGGTGGGCCGGTCCGCTGGCGGTGAAGGCGGCCGTCTTCATCACCGTGATGTGCTGCGCGCTCGCCGCGCTGCTCGGCGTCCTGGTGCACGTCTCGGTCACCAACCAGACCGTCGGCCAGGCCCGTGACGTCGCGCTGTCCCGGCTGGGCGAGGCGACGGAGGCGTACGAGGCCGGGGACCCGCTGCGCCGGGGCGCCGGCCTCGATCCGCCGGGGCTGCCTGCCCGGCTGCGCGAGCTGGCCGTGTCGGGCCGGCGGGGCACGATGGTCGCCGAGTCCGACGGGCGCCCCACGATGTGGGCGGCGGGCCCGGCGGGCGGCGGCCGAGCGCTGGCGGTGCGGGTCGACCACTCGCAGGGCGAGCGCACCATCGACGGCCTGGACGGCGCGATCGTGTGGTCCTCGGCGCTGGCGATCGGGGCGACGCTGCTGGTCGGCGCGTTCGCCGTGACCCGGGTGACGCGCCGGCTGCACGCGACGGCACGGGTGGCGCGGCGGATCAGCGCGGGCGACCTCGACGCGCGGGTCGGCGACCCCCGGGCGCAGGATCCGACGCGCCCGCAGGACGAGGTGGCCTCGGTCGCCGCCGCGCTGGACTCGATGGCCGCCTCGCTCCAGGGCAAGCTGCTGGCCGAGCAGCGGTTCACCGCGGACGTGGCGCACGAACTGCGCACCCCGCTCACCGGTCTGCACGCGGCGGCCGAGCTGCTGCCGCCGGGGCGCCCCACCGAGCTGGTGCAGGACCGGGTGGCGGCACTGCGCACGCTCACCGAGGACCTGCTGGAGATCTCCCGGCTGGACAGCGGGCGGGAGCGGCTGGAGGTGGACCCGGAGCCGCTGGGCGAGCTGGCGGGGCGGGTGGTGCGGGGCTCGGGCACCGACACGCGGGTGGACGTCGTCCGGGACGCGCGGGTGGAGACCGACCGGCGGCGTCTTGAGCGGGTGCTGGGCAACCTGGTCGCCAACGCGCACCGGCACGGCCGGGCGCCGGTGGTGCTGACCGTGGACGGGCCGGTGATCACCGTGCGGGACCACGGGGACGGCTATCCGGACTACCTCCTCGCGCACGGCCCGCAGCGGTTCCGCACCGAGAGCGGCACCAAGGGACACGGTCTCGGGCTCACGATCGCGCTGGGGCAGGCCGAGGTGCTGGGCGCACGGCTGGAGTTCACGAACCCGACGGACGGCGGGGCGCTGGCGGCACTGACGCTGCCTCAGCAGCCCTGACCCGGCGGCGGGGCGCGGCACACGGGCCCGGCGAGACGCTCCGATGGCTCAGCGTGACGGGCGGTCGGCACCGGACGCTCCTAATGTGGCGATCAGTCAGCTGAAGAACCGTTCGCTCCGGGAGGTACTCCCATGTCCCTGTTGTCCGCACCGTCCTCGCGCTCAACCCTGGTCCGCGGCCTGGCCACCGCCCTCGCGGCCGGCACGCTCGCCACCGCCGTCGCCGTCACGCCCGCCGTCGCGAACGACGAGCGGGGCGGCGGGGACTCCTCCTCCGGCAGCGCCACCGGCGGGAACGGCGACGACTGGGGCGGCGGCGACGGCCGCCAGGAGCAGGGCCGGTACCGGGGCGTGGTCACCACCGACCGGCTCCCGCTGCGCACCTCGCCGTCCCGCGGCAGCGAGGTCATCCGGTACGCCCGCCGTGGCGAGACCGTCCGCATCCACTGCAAGGCCCCCGGCGACAGGGCGCGGGGCAACCCGCTCTGGTACCTCCTGGCGAACGGCACCTGGGCCTGGGGCTCGGCCCGCCACATCGACAACATCGGCCCGGCGCCGCGCTGGTGCTGACGCCGACACCCTCCACACCACACCATTTGGGTAAGTTCCGGACATGACCAAGGCCGGACCCGGAACCGGGATCACCGTGGCACAAGCGGACACGCCCGCTCCCGTCGCCCGGCTCCCCCGGCGCCGGGGCATCGAACTCGCGCTCATCCTCATGGCCGTACTGCTGTCGGTGTTCGGCTACTGCAACGTCGGACTCGCCCAGCACGGCACCCTCCCGCCCGGCGCCGCCGGTTACGGCGCCGGGCTCGGTGTGCTCGCGCTCCTCGCCCATCTGGCGGTACGGCTGCGCGCCCCCTGGGCCGACCCGCTGCTGCTGCCGATCGGCGTGCTGCTCAACGGGCTCGGCCTGGTGCTGATCTACCGGCTCGACCTGGAGACGCCGGGCGACCGGGCTGCCCCCACCCAGCTGGTGTGGTCGACGCTGGGCGTCGCGCTGTTCATCGTGGTCGTCCTGCTCCTGCGCGACCACCGGGTCCTGGCGCGCTACGCCTACGTCTGTGTCGCCGCCGCGCTCGTCCTGCTCACCGTGCCGATCTTCTTCCCGGCGGTGAACGGCGCCCGCATCTGGATCCGGATCGAGGGCTTCTCCATCCAGCCCGGCGAGTTCGCCAAGGTGCTGCTCGCGGTGTTCTTCGCCGCCTACCTGGCCGCGAACCGCAGCGCGCTGGCGTACGCGGGGCGCCGCGTGTGGCGGCTGCAACTGCCCACCGGCCGCGTCCTCGGCCCGATCCTCGCCGTATGGCTGGTCAGCGTCGGGGTCCTGGTCCTGGAGCGCGACCTCGGCACCTCGCTGCTGTTCTTCGGTCTCTTCGTGGTCCTTCTCTACGTCGCCACCGGCCGCACCGGCTGGATCGCCGTCGGCCTGCTGCTCGCGTCGCTGGGCGCGGTCGCCGTGGGCTGGCTGGAGCCGCACGTGCACAGCAGGGTGGAGGACTGGCTGCACCCGTTCGCCTCCATCGAGGCGGGCGACGGGCCGGGCCAGCTGGCGCAGTCCCTGTTCGCCTTCGCGGCGGGCGGGGTGACCGGCACCGGTCTGGGCCTCGGCCACTCCGTGCTGATCGGCTTCGCCGTCAAGTCCGACTTCATCCTCGCGACCGCCGGGGAGGAGCTGGGCTTCCTCGGACTGACCGCCGTCTTCCTGCTGTACGGGCTGCTGGTGGAGCGCGGCTACCGGGCGGGCCTGGCCGCACGCGACCCGTTCGGCCGGCTGCTCGCGGTCGGCCTCTCCTCGATCGTGGCGCTCCAGGTGTTCGTCATCGCGGGCGGCGTGACCGGGCTGATCCCGCTGACCGGCATGGCGATGCCGTTCCTGGCCCAGGGCGGGTCCTCGGTCGTCACCAACTGGGCGATCGTGGCGCTGCTGATCCGGGTCAGCCACGCGGCCCGGCGCGGGGCGCCCTCGTGACCCGGCACATCCGGCACGCGGCCCTCTTCTGCGCCCTGCTGCTGGTCGCCCTGGTGGTGAACGCGGCCCGGGTGCAGATCGTCCAGGCCCCGGAGTACGACGGCAACCCGGCCAACCGCCGCCCCGACATCGCCCGCTACCAGCAGCCGCGCGGCGACATCCTGGTCGGCGGCGAGGCGGTGACGGGCTCCCGGGACACCAGGGAGCACCTGCGCTACGAACGGACCTACGCGAACGGGCCGATGTACGCGCCGGTCACCGGCTTCGCCTCTCAGGCGTACGGGACGAGCCTGCTGGAGCACGCGGAGGACGGCCTGCTGTCCGGCGCCGACCCGATGCTCGCCCCGCTCCCGCTGTGGAACGACGTCACGGGCGCCCACAACCCGGGGGGCGACGTCGTGACGACGATCGACGGGGCCGCGCAGCGGGCCGCGTTCGAGGGGCTCGGCCGGCGGACGGGCGCGGTGGCCGCGATCGAGCCGGCCACGGGGCGGATCCTGGCGCTGGTGTCCACCCCGTCGTACGACCCCCAGCTGCTGTCCGGCAACAGCGCTGCCGCCAACCGGACCTGGGACCGGCTGAACGGCGACCCGGACAAGCCGATGCTCAACCGGGCGGTGCGCCGGACCTATCCGCCCGGTTCGACCTTCAAGGTGGTCACCGCGGCGGCGGCGCTGGACGCGGGTGTGGTCCGCGACCTGGACGCGCCGACCCGCTCCCCCGACCCGTACACCCTGCCCGGCACGCGCACCCGGCTGACGAACGAGGCCGACGGCTGCCGGAACGCCTCGCTGCGGGAGGCGTTCGAGTGGTCCTGCAACACGGTGTTCGCCAAACTCGGCGTGGATGTGGGGGTGACGGACATGACCGCCATGGCGGAGGCGTTCGGCTTCAACGACGACGCGGTGCGGATCCCGTTCGCCGTCTCGCGCTCCACCTTCGACACCTCGGTGGACCGGGCGCAGCTCGGGCTGGCGTCGATCGGGCAGTACAACACCCGGGCCACCCCGCTCCAGATGGCGATGGTGGCGGCGGCCGTGGCGGGCGGCGGTCGGGTGCGCTCGCCGTACCTGGTGGAGCGGACCCTGCGGGCGGGCGGCAGCCTGGTGGCGACGGCCGGGTCCCGGCCCTCGCGTGAGGTGATGCGGCCGTCGACGGCGGCGCGGCTCAAGGAGCTGATGACCGGGGTGGTGGAGAGCGGCACCGGGGCGAAGGCCGCGATCCGCGGGGCCACCGTCGGGGGCAAGACCGGCACCGCACAGCACGGCGTGGGCAACTCGGGGACGCCGTACGCCTGGTTCGTCTCCTGGGCCCGGCGCGACCGGGACATGGAGCCGAAGGTCGCGGTCGCCGTGGTGGTCGAGGGCACGGCGGCGGACCGTGAGCGCATCAGCGGGGGCGGCCTTGCGGCGCCGATCGCCCGGTCGGTGATGGAGGCGGTGCTCAGCGGCGGGAAGAGCGGGCCGCCCGGAACCTGAGGGCCTCTCACTTCTTTACTCGCGGTCAACAAGTGCCGCGCGGGGGATTGACGAGCTTGCTGACAAGCAGTCTCATAAGACGTGCGAGTGACCGCGGGTAACCCGAACCGTACGACGAGGTGGGACAGTCATGACGACCCTGACGGAAGCCGACGCGCTCGACGGTCTGCGCGACGCGCTCGGCCTGCTCAAGGACCGCGAGCAGGTGGCCGAACGGCTGCTCGACTCGTCCGCCAAGCACTCCTTCGACCCGGACAAGGAGCTGGACTGGGAGGCGCCGTTCGAGGACGGCAAGTGGTTCTGGCCGCCGGAGCTGGTGTCGCTGTACGACACCCCGATGTGGAAGCGGATGAGCGAGGAGCAGCGCATCGTGCTCTCCCAGCACGAGGCCGCCGCGCTCGCCTCGCTCGGCATCTGGTTCGAGCTGATCCTCATGCAGCTGCTGGTGCGGCACATCTACGACAAGGCCGCGACGAGCGCGCACGTGCGCTACGCGCTGACCGAGATCGAGGACGAGTGCCGGCACTCCAAGATGTTCGCCCGGCTGATAACCCGCGGCGAGACGCCCTGGTACCCGGTGAGCCCCGCCCACCAGCACCTCGGCCGCCTCTTCAAGACGATCTCCACCACGCCCGGCTCCTTCACCGCCACGCTGCTCGGCGAGGAGATCCTGGACTGGATGCAGCGGCTGACCTTCCCCGACGAGCGGATCCAGCCGCTGGTCCGGGGCGTCACGCGGATCCACGTCGTGGAGGAGGCCCGGCACGTGCGCTATGCCCGTGAGGAGTTGCGCCGCCAGATGGTGACGGCCCCGAAGTGGTCGCAGGAGTTCACCCGGATCACCTCCGGCGAGTTCGCCCGCGTCTTCTCCGTCGCCTTCGTCAACCCGGAGGTCTACCCGAACGTGGGCCTCGACAAGCGCGAGGCCCTGGCGCAGGTCAAGGCCAGCGGCCACCGCCGCGAGATCATGCAGACCGGCGCGAAGCGCCTGACGGACTTCCTGGACGACATCGGGGTGCTGCGGGGGGTCGGGCGGCGGCTGTGGAGGTCGTCGGGGCTGCTGGCCTAGCGGGGCCGGTACGAGCCGCTCACGTGCGGGGTGGCGGGGGTGTGCGGGTTACGCTGCGGTTCATGACCCCGCAGGCTCCCACCCCCGCCTACCGCCGGCTCAGCGTCGAGGAACGCCGCGTCCAGCTGCTCGACGCGGCGCTCGCCCTCTTCGCGCACCGGCCCCCGGAGGAGGTCTCCCTGGACGACGTGGCGGAGCAGGCTGGGGTCTCGCGGCCACTGGTGTACCGGTACTTCCCCGGCGGCAAGCAACAGCTGTACGAGGCCGCACTGCGGTCGGCCGCCGACGAGCTGCGGCTCTGCTTCGACGAGCCCCGCGAGGGACCGCTGCTGGCCCGGCTGACCCGGGCCCTGGACCGCTACCTCGCCTTCGTCGACCAGCACGACACCGGCTTCAGCGCGCTGCTGCGCGGCGGCAGCGTGGCGGAGACCTCCCGCACCTCCTCCATCGTGGACGGGGTGCGCCGGGCCGCCGCCGAGCACATCATGAGCCACCTGGACGTGGCCGAGCCCGGCCCCCGGCTGCGGATGACCGTCCGGATGTGGATCACGGCGGTGGAGGCGGCCTCGCTGATCTGGCTGGACGAGGAGAAGCAGCCGCCCCTCGACGAGCTGCGGGACTGGCTCGTGGAGCAGTTCCTCGCCGTACTGACGGTCACCGCCCGCCGCGACCCGCAGACCTCGGCCCTGGTCGAGGCGCTGGCGGCGGACATCTGACACCGCCGCGCGGATCGCTGACACTGGTGCCGTGAAGAGCGAAGACACCCCCTTCGAGGGCGGCCCGATGGACGGGCGGCTGCTGCCCGTCCTGGTCGGCATGACCGGGCACCCGCCGAAGACGTACCGCATCCCCGTACCGGACCCGGACGGCGGCCCGCCCACGGTGCTCGTCTACCGGCGCGTGCCCCGCGACGGGCGCGGCGGACTCGGGTTCGCCCGCTGGAAGTACGCGTACGACCCCGAGGGCAGGCTCGGCTCCGGCCGGAAGTGGCCCTGGTCCAAGCCGGACGCGAAGACCGGACGACCGGGCGCCGATCCAGACGCCACGCCGGGCGGCAAGCCGGACGACGCCGACGGGTGACCCCGTTGCGCCGAACCGCGCACACTCGGCGCGCGGAACCCACGAGCACGTCACAGGCTCGCCGTGCGGAGCGGACCCGCCGCCCCGCATCGGAGGTGATGACGTGTCAGGAAGGCTTCTGCGTCTGGTGTGTACGGCGGCGATGGCGGCGGGGATCGCCCTGGCGCCCGGGCCCGCCGCGGCCGAGCCCCGACCCGGCGGGACCGGCGGCGACCGCCCCCTGTCCGAGTTGCTGACGGAGCTTCAGGAGCTGTACCGGGAGGCGGAGAAGGCCACCGAGGCCTACAACGGCACCGATGTGCGGCTGACCCGGCAGCGGGCCGAGGTGCGGCGGCTGGACGCCGAGCTGGCCCGGACCCGGCACTCCCTGAGCGACAGCCGGGGCGCGGCCGGGCGGCTGGCCCGGCAGCAGTACCAGAACAGCAGCAACCTCTCCCCCTATCTGCGGCTGCTGCTGGCCCGCGACCCGCAGCACGCGCTCGACCAGGGGCATGTGATCGGGCAGCTGGCCCGGGAACGCGCCGAGACGGTCGGCCGCCTGACCGGCGACACGAAGAAGGCCGACGAGCTGGCCCGGCGGGCGCGCGAGGCCCTGGACGCGCAACGCTCCCTCGCCGGACGCCAGGTGAGCGAGCGGGACGACGTGCGCGACCGGCTGCACGCCGTCGAGGAACTGCTGGCCTCGCTCAGCCCCGCGGAGCTGGCCGCGCTGGCGGAGTTCGAGCGCAGCGGCATCGCCGACGCGCAGGAGCGGTTCATGGCGTCCGGCGCGCTCGGCGACGACGCCAAGCCGTCGGGGGCGGGCGACCGGGCGGTGCGCTTCGCGGTGGAGCAGCTCGGCAAGCCGTACGAGTGGGGCGCCGAGGGCCCGGCGTCGTACGACTGCTCGGGGCTGACCTCGGTGGCCTGGGACCGGGCCGGGACGGCGATCCCCCGGACCAGCCAGGAGCAGTGGGCCCGCCTGGACCGCGTACCGCTCGCCGAACTGCGCCCCGGTGACCTCGTCGTGTACTTCCCCGAGGCCACCCACGTCGCGATGTACCTCGGCGACGGCATGGTGGTCCAGGCCCCCCGCCCCGGCGCCGACGTCAAGGTCTCCCCGATCGCCGCCAACCCGGTCCTGGGCGCCGTACGCCCCGACCCCGCCGCCGAGCCCCTGCGGCACTACGCGCCCCCGGCCCTCCCGGAGGGCGCGACGAACGGCTCGGACGAGGGGTACGCGGCGCCCTACGCGCCGGCCCCTCCCGAGATCTCGGCGAGGTAGGCCCCGGTCTTCGCCGGGTCGTAGAAGAAGTTCTCGAAGTCGGACGGGTCGTTGAAGCCGTTGGCGAAGCGGTTGGCAGCGGGCTGGAGCCGGCCGGCGGCGCCGATGAGGTTCAGGATGTGCTCCGGCGGCGGGGCGAGCATGGCGTTCGTCCACTTGGTGACGTGCTGGGCGGTCTGCCAGTAGCGCTCGAAGGTCTGCCGCATCCAGGTCTCGTCGAATTCCTTCTCGCCCTGTTCCAGGATCGAGGCGAGGTAGGCGGCGGCGCACTTGGAGGCGGAGTTGGAGCCCTGACCGGTGATCGGGTCGTTGGCGACGACCACGTCGGCCACGCCGAGGACCAGGCCGCCGCCGGGGAGCCGGCCGACCGGGTTGCGGACGGTGGGGGCGTAGCGGCCGGCCAGCGTGCCGCCGGCGTCGGTCAGCTCGACCTTGGTGGCCCGCGCGTACTCCCAGGGCACGAACTTCTCCATGAGCTCCAGGGTCAGGGAGAGGTGCTCGGCCGGGTCCTTGACGTCCTTGAAGGCGTCGAGCGGGCCGCCGGGTATGCCCTCCCAGAACAGGATGTCCGCGCGGCCGGAGGTGGTGAACGTCGGCATGATGAACAGCTCGCCGACGCCGGGGACCAGGTTGCAGCGGACTGCCTCGGTCTCCGGGTGCTCCGGACGCGGGCCCATCCCGTGCACGTAGGCCACCGCGAGGGCGCGCTGGGGCTCGCTGTACGGGGAGCGGGAGGCGTCGCGGCCGAACATCTGGACCAGTTCGCCCTTGCCCGCGGAGACCAGCACCAGGTCGTAGGCGCGGGAGAAGTAGTCCAGGTCGCCGACGGCCGCGCCGTGGATGACCAGCTGGCCGCCGCGCTGGGCGAAGGTCTCCATCCAGCCGGCCATCTTCACCCGCTGGTCGACCGACTGCGCGAAGCCGTCGAGCCTGCCCAGCCAGTCGATCGCGCGCTGGGTCGGGCCCGGGTCGTGCGAGCCGGGGGCGGCGACCGAGACGCCGAGTCCCTCGATCTTCGGGGCCTGCGACTCCCAGAAGTTCAGCTGGAGGTCGCGCTCGTGCTGGAGTGCCGTGTGGAACATGCACTGCGTCGACATGACCCGGCCGGTGCGGATCTCGTCCGCGGTCCGGTTGGACATCAGGGTGACCTCGTAGCCGTGCGACTGGAGGCCGAGGGCGAGCTGGAGACCGGACTGGCCGGCTCCGACGACGAGTATCTTCCGCATGCGGGGGACGCTCCTAAAGGGACTGCTCGGGGACTACTCGGGGGACTACTCGGGGGTTTCGTCGAGCGCGTGGCCCACGAGGGACAAGAGGGTCTCGATGGCCGAGATCCGACGGCGCGCATCCATGATCATTACAGGTATGTGCGCGGGGATCGTCAGCGCCTCCCGCACGTCCTCCGCCCCGAACAGCTCGCTGCCGTCGAAGTGGTTCACGGCGACGACGTACGGCAGGCCGCAGCTCTCGAAGTAGTCCAGGGCCGGGAAGCAGTCCTTCAGGCGCCGGGTGTCGGCCAGCACGACGGCGCCGATCGCGCCGCGCACCAGGTCGTCCCACATGAACCAGAAGCGCTGCTGGCCCGGCGTGCCGAACAGGTAGAGCACCAGGTCGTCGTCGAGCGTGATGCGGCCGAAGTCCATGGCCACGGTGGTGGTGAGCTTGCCCGGGGTGGCGGTGAGGTCGTCGGTCTCCTCGCTCGCCTCGGTCATCAGCGCCTCGGTCTGCAGGGGCGTGATCTCCGAGACGGCGGTGACCAGGGTGGTCTTGCCGACCCCGAATCCGCCCGCCACCACGATCTTCGTGGCCACGGGCGCACGGGTGCGGTCCGTCTGCCAGGGCTGCACGGGCTCGTCGGGGTCGACGAGCGGGGAGACGCCGGAGGCGGCGGCGTCAGAGACGACGGAGTCCACTGAGCACCCTTTCGAGCAGAGCGCGGTCCGGGCGGCCCGTGCCGTGGCCGGTCCCGGTGCCGTACACACGGATCTTTCCCTGGTCCGCGAGGTCGCTGAGGAGCACGCGGACCACGCCGAGCGGCATCTTCAGCAGCGCGGCGATCTCGGCCACCGTACGCATACGGCGGCACAGTTCGACGATGGCCCGCATCTCCGGCATCACGCGGGAGGAGAGGCCGCCGTTCGTCAGTTCCTTGCGCTCCTCGGCGGCTTCGAGCGCGGCGGTGCCTGCGGTGGCGCCGACGAACGTCTCGACGAGCAGGACGTGGCCGAAGCGGGTCCGGCCGCCGGTGAGCGAGTAGGGGCGTACGCGGGCGGGTTTGCGGTCGGCGCCGCGTACGGGGAGGTGCCCCCGGCTGTTCCCGGGACTGCTGCTCATCGGGCGCTCCCCGTCGACTCGGACGACTCGGACTCCAGCGACTTCCGCAGCTCGCTGCGGAGTTCGGGCGTCAGGACATGGCCGGCGCGGCCGACGAAGAGCGCCATGTGGTACGCGACGACGCTCATGTCGCAGTCGGCGGAGCCGTGCACGCCGAGCAGCGAGCCGTCGCTGACCGACATCACGAACAGGCTGCCCTCGTCCATCGCGACCATCGTGTGCTTCACCGTGCCGAAGTCCATCAGCCGGGCGGCGCCGATGGTCAGGCTGCCGACGCCGGAGACGACGGTGGCGAGGTCGGCCGCCGAGCCGCGCGGGCCGGTGCGGGGCGCTTCGCGGACCTGCCGGGCCTCCTCGTTGCGACCGGGGTCGGAGGAGAGGAGCAGGAGGCCGTCGGAGGAGACCACCGCGACCGATTGGATGCCGGGCACCTCCTCGACGAGGTTGGTCAGCAGCCAGTGGAGATTGCGGGCTTCACTGCTCAGACCGAAGGTACTGGGCGCGGTCAACTGCTTGCCTCCTCGACGGTGCCCCCCGTGGCTTCTACGGTTGTGTCCCCCGCGGCGATCTCCGCCTCGACGTCGCGTCGTCCGGCTTCCGCCCCCTGGCGGAATCCTCCCAGACGGCGGCGGAGTGCCTCGGCGTCGACGGAGCCCGAGGTGCGCTGCCGCGGTGCCGTCGCGGGTGTGCTGAGCTTCGGGGTCCGCTTGGGCAGGCCCTTGTCGGTGACGGGGTCGGCCTCGTCCGGCGTGCGGTCGTGGCCGTCGGGGCCGACGGCGTACGGGTCGGCGGCGGGCTCCGGGCCGGGAGCGGGCTCCAAGTCCGGTGGTCCTGCCTGGGCCGGGAGCAGGAGCGCCATCGTGGTGTCGTCGGGGAGGTCCCGGCCCGGGGCTGCGGTCTCGTCCTGGGTCCCGGGCGCGTCGGTGTCCGTTTCGGCGCTCTCGGCGACCGGTGCGCCCTCCAGTTCCGGTTCGGGTTCCGGTTCCGGCTCCGGTGCGGCCGCGGCGTCGACTGCGGCCGGTGCGGCCGGTGCGGCGGGAGCGTTCGCCTCCGCGCGCCGTACGGCCTCCTCCGCCGAAGCCACCAGCGGGTCCGCGCCGCGGTGCGCGCCGTTCTCCGCGCGCCCGTGCAGGACGTTGGAGTTGGCCTCCGCGTCGGCGCCCGGGAGGGAGAAGGAACCCGTCCCGTCGGACACCGGCACGGTCGGGGCCAGCGCCGCCGGCGGGGCCGGTGCGAGCAGCGGAGCGGGGAGCACGACGACGGCCGCGACACCGCCCTGTTTCTGCTCCCGCAACCGCACGCGCGCCCCGTGCCGGTGGGCGAGCCGGGCGACCACGTAGAGGCCGAGCCCGAGACCGTCCTCGCCCTCCCGGTCGTACGGCGCCTGCGGGTCGAAGTCGGTGAGGCGGGCGTTGAGCCGCTGGAGCCGGTCGGTGGCCATGCCGATGCCCTCGTCCTGGACGGAGAGCATCACCTCGCCGTTCTCCAGCAGCCAGGCGGAGACCTCGACGGGCAGGTCCGGCGGCGAGAACGAGGTGGCGTTCTCCATCAGTTCGGCGAGCAGGTGGGAGAGGTCGTCGGCGGCGAACCCGGCGACGTGCGCGTGCGGCGGCAGCGCGGCGATGCGGACCCGCTCGTACCGCTCGATCTCGCTCACCGCGGCCCGGACCACGTCGACCAGCGGCACCGGTGAGGCGCTGTGCTGGACGTGTTCGGTGCCGGCCAGGACGAGGAGGTTCTCGCTGTGCCGGCGCATGACCGTGGCGAAGTGGTCGAGCTTGAACAGGGTGGACAGGCGGTCCGGGTCCTGTTCGCGCTCCTCCAGGCTCTCGATGACGGCGAGTTGCCGCTCGACCAGACCGAGGGTGCGCAGCGCGAGGTTGACGAAGGTGCCGCCGATGCTCTTGCGCACCACGTCGAGGCGCGCGGCGGACTCGGCGAGTTCGGCGCGCAGTTCCTCGCGGGCGTCGGCCATCTTCTGGCGCTGGCCGACGAGGTGCTTGCGGTCGGACTCCAGGGTGTTGACCCGCTCGGCGAGCGTCGCGGCGTGCGCGTGCAGGGCGTTGACGGAACGCACGACCTGGGCGAACTCGTCGTTGCGGCCGGTGAAGGCGACCGGTTCCTCGGCCGCCATGTCCTCCGCGCCGGCCAGCCGGGCCGAACCGCGGCGCAGCACCGACAGCGGGCGGGTGAGGGTGCGGGCCATCGCGGTGGCGATGCCGAGGGCGAGCAGGATCAGGGCGCCGAGGGCGGCGATCCGGATCTCCAGCGCGGTGACGTCGTCGTCGCGCAGCTGCTCCAGCGCCGTGGTGCGCTTCTCGTAGAGGGCGGACTCGGCGCCGCGCATCGCGTCGACGCGGGCGGAGAGCGCGGCGTCCAGCCGCTTGGTGCTGGTGCCGAGGTCGTCGTCGGAGAGCGTCGGTTCGTCGGTGAGTCCGGCGAGGTACTTCTCGGCGGAGTTGACCTCGGGCCCGGCGACCGTGGCGTCGAAGCTGCCGCGCGCCTCCTTGGGGGCGCCCTCGCGGAAGTCGGCGAGGGCCGCGTCGGAGCGCACCCGGGCCTGCTGGGCGGCGGCGGCGAGCGCGTCGCGCTGCTTGGCGTCCGCGTCCGAGGAGGTGGTCCTCTCGGTCGGCAGGCCGGTGATCGGGTCGATGACGGTCTGGGTGCTGCTGGGCACGGCGAGCGCCGCGAGCAGCAGGCCCCGGGTGGCGGCGGCCTGCTGGACGGCGGTGTCCAGTTCGGCGAGCGCGTAGGCGCCGGCGCCCGCGCGGGGCGGCATCTCCTCGGCCAGCTTCTCGGCCAGGGCGTGGAGTTCGGTGATGGCCTCGGAGTACGCCTGGTGGGATTCGAGGGCGGTGCTCTTGCCGGTGAGGGCGGCCCGGCGCAGGGCGGCGATGGCGTCCAGGTCCTCACGCAGGGCGGAGGGCGTGTCGGCGTCGTCGCGCAGCTCCTCGACCTGCCGGTCCACGCGGGCGCTGCGCTGCTCGGAGGGCGCCTTGTCCTCGGGCCGGCCGGCCGCGATGTAGGGGGTGACCTCGTCGCGCTCGTCGGCCAGTGAGTGGGCGAGGCTGAGCGCGCCCTGGGTCCGCTCGGCGAGCGTCACCAGTTCCTGGGAGTCGTGCAGTTGCCCGGAGGCGGTCACGACCGACGGGGCACCGGCCGCGGCGACGGCGGCGGCCACGACCGCCACGGCGACGATGAGGCGGTTGCGTACGTGGGTGGGACGACCCTTGCCGGCGGGGGTCTCCGGCGGCGGAGGGGTGGAGGTGCCGGGGGTGCGCTCCGCGCTCCCCGCGGGGGCCGTCTGCTTGTCTGTGCGACGAGGCCGCGTCTTCTGCACCGGTGCTCGCATTCCTCACTCGTGTACCCGTGGGCCCGGGTGGCGCTCCGTCAACTGGCCGGTCGGCGCAGGCATCCTCCGCCGAGCTCCGGGCCGTTCCCCGGCCGCCGACAGCGCGTCGGGCGGGGAGACCGCGTGAGCGGGGCAGGCCCCCCGCAGTTTCCCGACCCTCCCAGTGCCGGTGGGTGGTGAGCACGCATCATCCGACCCGCCACCCGAAGGAGTGAACCCCGGACGGGAGTTGGTGGGCAAGTTCCCCTGGCGCGTGCGACACGGGTGTGCGGCGTGCCGGTTGGACGTCTGCGACAGGCGGTGGCACTATGTGCCGCCACGCGTCGTCCGGGCCTGGAATTCCACCTCAAATCAGGCGCCTGACCTGCGTCACCGCGTCGGTTCCGGGGGAATCCGTGGAGGGTGCCAGCCTTTGGCGGAGGCTGTGAAGGGGTCGTGCAGACTGGCCGGATGCGCACCGAACTCGTCTCCGAACCCGGACTGGCCGACCACCCCAACGAGGACTTCGCGAGCGTCGGACTACCGGCCTCGGGGCAGGGCGGCTCACTCGTCGTGCTGGACGGGGTGACGCCCCCGCGGACCGGGACGGGATGTCTGCATTCCGTGCCCTGGTTCACGGCTCACCTCGGCGGCGCGCTGACCGAACTGACCGTTTCACTGCTGGATGTCCCCCTCGTCGACGCGCTGTCCCGCGCCATCGCGCGTACCTCCGCGGCACACGCGGAAACCTGTGACCTTTCTCACCCGCGCACCCCGCAGGCAACCGTGGTCCTCGCCCGCTGGTCCCCCGCCGAGGTCGAGTTCCTGGTCCTCTCCGACTCCGCCCTGCTGGTGGAGGCTCCCGACGGCACGGTCTCGGCCGTCCTGGACGACCGGCTGGCCAGGCTCCCCCGCTCGGCGCTCGCCACGGACGCGATGGTGGACGCCAACCTGCGCAACAAGGAGGGGGGCTTCTTCACGGCGGCAGCCGATCCGGCGGTGGCGGCGCGCGCGGTGACGGGGGTGCTGCCGCGCGGCGAGGTGCGGACCCTTGCGGCGCTGACGGACGGGGCCGCGCGGTGGGTGGAGAAGTTCCGGGAGGGCGACTGGACGGACTGCCTCACGCTGCTGCGCAAACAGGGCGCGCAGGCCCTGGTGGACCGCGTACGGGAGCTGGAACGGACGGACGCGGCGGACGCCCGCGCGCACCTCGGCCGCAGCAAGACCCACGACGACGCGACGGTCGTCTACGCGGAGCTGTGACGCGGGAGCGGGGCTACTTCTCCATCCCGCGGTTCAGTTCGTGCAGCAGCCGGGCCAGTTCCGAGACCTCGCGCGGGTCCCAGTCGGCGAGCCGGCCGGCGTAGCGGGCGCGGCGGGCCTCGCGTACGCGGCCGACGCGGTCCTGGCCCTCCGGGGTGAGGGTGACGAGCCAGGCGCGGCCGTCGGCGGGGTCGGGTTCGCGGGCGACGAGGCCGAGTTCCTCCAGGGCGCGCAGTTGCCGGGACATGGTCGCCTTGCCGACGCCGATGTAGGCGGCGAGGTCGGTGGCGCGCTGCCCGCCGCACTCGCCGAGCCGCACGAGAAGGCCGTACGCGGACGACTCCAGGTCGGGGTGGACCTCCCGGGCCATCTCGCCCTGGTTGGCCCGGGCGCGCCGCAGCAGCACCGTCAACTCCCGCTCCAGCGCCAGGAACTCCGGCTGGTTCACACCACTTCCGGCAAGCTCGGACTCGACTCCGCGACCGTCGCCGTTGCCGTCTTCGTGCACGTCAGCCCCTGACTCGGTTCTTCCCGGTTTTCCCGGTCCTGAAAGTTTCCGCCACGGCCCGCCATCGCCGCAGCTTGGCAAGTATTTCGCAGGCTTAGACCAACGGCAGCTTCCGGTCCCCCTTCCCACCGCCCGTTCTACGTGCGTAGCGTCTTCACCGGAGCCCCTGAATGGCATGCCCACGCCACACGCGGGTTCTCCTCCCCACTCGCGCATCCCCCACCGAGCACCACCGAGCCATCGGAGGCACGTCATGCTCGTGCACAGATCCGGATCGGCCCGCGGCCGGCGTCTCGCCGTCACCGGGATCCTGCTCGCCGCCCTCTCCCTGGTGTCCGCCCTCCCCGCGCAGGCGTCGTCGGCCGCCGACACCCCGCCCCGCGGCTCCGCCCACATGGGCATGGGCGTCCTGGAACACGACGGGAGCCACGGCACCCCGGTCCCGGGCGGCGCCGCCCAGACGGAGGGCGTCGACGTCTCCAGCCACCAGGGCAACGTCGCCTGGTCGACCCTGTGGAACAGCGGGGTCAAGTGGGCCTACGTCAAGGCCACCGAGGGGACGTACTACACCAACCCGTACTTCGCCCAGCAGTACAACGGCTCGTACAACGTCGGCATGATCCGCGGCGCCTACCACTTCGCCACCCCGGACAGCGCGAGCGGCGCCGCCCAGGCCAACTACTTCGTCGACCACGGCGGCGGCTGGTCCCGCGACGGCAGGACGCTGCCGGGTGCGCTGGACATCGAGTGGAACCCGTACGGCGCCGCCTGCTACGGCAAGTCGCAGAGCCAGATGGTGTCGTGGATCCGGGACTTCCTGACCACGTACAAGGCCCGCACCGGCCGTGACGCCGTGATCTACACGGCCACCAGCTGGTGGACCCAGTGCACCGGCAACTACGGCGGCTTCGCGGCGAACAACCCGCTGTGGATCGCCCGGTACGCCGCGTCGGTGGGCACGCTGCCGGCCGGCTGGGGCTACTACACGATGTGGCAGTACACGTCGTCCGGTCCGACGGTCGGCGACCACAACAGGTTCAACGGCGCGCTCGACCGCGTGCGGGCGCTCGCCAACGGCTGACACGACGCCGGCGCCGGTCGCCCGCCCGAGGGGGAGGGCGCCCGGCGCCGGCCTGCGTGACCGGGCCGGGTCACCCGCCCTCGCCCCCGCGCCTCCCGGTCCGCACCGCGCCGACGCTCGCCGCCACCACCAGCGCGACGGCCAGGCACTGCGGCAGGGAGAGGCCCTGGTCCAGGACGAGGAAGCCGGCCAGCGCCGCGATCGCCGGGGCCACGCTCATCAGGACCGCGAAGGTGGGTGCCGGGAGCCGCCGCAGGGCCAGGAGTTCCAGGGTGTAGGGCAGTCCGGAGGAGAGCAGGGCCACGGCCGCCCCGAGGGCGAGCACCGACGGCTGGAGCAGCGCCGTACCCGCCGACCCGATCCCCAGGGGCAGGCTCAGCAGGGCGGCCACGGTCATCGCCAGGGCCAGCCCGTCGAGGCGGGCGAAGCGGGCACCGGCCCGGGCGTTGAAGACGATGTACGCCGCCCACATCGCACCCGCGCCGAGCGCGAGGGCGACGCCCGCCGGGCTCAGTTCGGCGAAGCCCTCGTGCCCGAGGAGGACGACCCCGGCGAGGGCCAGCGCGGCCCAGACCAGGCTCAGGGCGTGGCGGGCGCCGAACATGCTCAGGGCGAGCGGGCCGAGCACCTCCAGGGTGACGGCCGGGCCGAGCGGGATCCGTTCGATCGCCTGGTAGAAGAGGAGGTTCATGCCGCCCAGGGCCACCCCGAACGCGGTCACGACGGCCCAATCGGAGCGGCTGTGGCCGCGCAGGCGGGGGCGGCAGACCGCCATCAGCAGCAGCGCGGCGAGCGTCACCCGCAGCGCCACCACGCCGAAGGCACCGGCCTGCGGGAACAGCAGGGCGGCCACGGCCGACCCGAACTGCACGGAGACGGTGCCGGCCAGCACCATCGCGATGCCGCTGAGGCTGCCCGCGCCGGGCGGGGCGAGGGCGGTGCGGGAGGCGGGCGGGACCGCGGGGTGCGCGGCGAGGGCCGCGGGGGTCGTCTCTGCCATGGCCCCCACGCTAGGAATCCGGGCGTGGCCCGTGAAATGCCTGTTGGTCCGTGGTTATGCTCGTGAGGCATGACCATGGAGCTGCGCCATCTGCGGGCCTTCCTCGCGATCGCCGAGGAGGGCACGATCACGCGCGCCGCCGCGCGCCTGCACACCGGTCAGCCTGCGCTGTCCCGCACCCTGCGCCAGCTGGAGACCCACCTCGGCACCCGCCTCGTCGACCGCTCCACGCACCACCTGGAGCTGACGGCCGCGGGCCGGCACTTCCGGGACCGGGCCGCGGCCGCGCTGGCCGCGGTGGACGCGGTGTTCGACCCGCGTTCGCTGGGCGCGCTGCCGCTGCGCCTGGGCCACCCCTGGGCGGCGCTCGGCGACCACACCGTCCCGTTGCTGCGCCGCTGGGACGAGGAGCACCCGGACGTACCGCTGGAGCTGCGCCGGATCGACGACCGCACGGCCGGGCTGACCCGCGGCGAGGTCGACGTGGCGCTGCTGCGCGGGGCGCTGGACGCGCCCGGACTGGTCACGGAGCTGCTGAAGCGGGAGGAGCGGGTGGCGGTGGTTCCCGCGGACAGCGAGCCGGCCGGACGGGAGACCCTGACGCTGGCGGACCTCCGGGCGTGGCCGATCGCGCTGAACACGGTGGCCGGGACCACCACGCTCGATCTGTGGCCGCCGGAGGTGCGGCCCACGGCGACGATCGAGGTCACCAACACGGACGAGTGGCTGACCGCGATCGCCGCGGGCCGGGCCGTCGGCGTCTCGACCTCGGCCACCCCCCGGCTGCACATCCACCCCGCGATCGCCTACCGCCCCCTGACCGACGCGCCGCCGGTCCCCCTGGTGCTGGCCTGGAAGCGCGGCACCCCGACCCACCCGGCCATCCCCGACCTGGTCCGCCTGGCCCGCGAGGTGGTCCCCGAGGGGTAGGTGCCACGGCCCCGGCACACATGGCACACATGGCGTGGGCACACATGGCGTGGGCACACATGGCGTGGGCACACATGGCGAAGGCCCGGGCCCCCTCACGGGAACCTGGGCCTTCGTCTCATCCGGCCGCGTCTGTCACGCCGCGACCGGAGTAGTACGCGCCGCCCCGTTGGTCGCGGGGGCGAGCGCCAGTTCCAGCACCTGCCGGACGTCGCTGACGGCGTGGACGTCGAGCTTGTCCAGGACCTCCGCCGGGACGTCGTCCAGGTCGGGCTCGTTGCGCTTGGGGATGATCACCGTGGTGACCCCCGCCCGGTGCGCCGCGAGCAGCTTCTGCTTGACCCCGCCGATCGGCAGGACACGTCCGGTCAGCGAGACCTCGCCGGTCATCGCCACGTCGGTGCGGACCAGCCGGCCGGACAGCAGCGAGGCGAGGGCCGTGGTCATGGTGACGCCGGCGCTCGGGCCGTCCTTGGGGACCGCGCCCGCCGGGAAGTGGATGTGCGCGCCCCGGTCCTTCAGGTCGCCCACCGGCAGTTCCAGTTCGGCGCCGTGGCTGCGCAGGAAGCTCAGCGCGATCTGCGCCGACTCCTTCATCACGTCGCCCAGCTGACCGGTCAGGGTCAGCCCCGCCGCGCCCGTCTCCGGGTCGGCCAGCGACGCCTCGACGTAGAGGACGTCGCCGCCCGCGCCGGTGACCGCGAGGCCGGTGGCCACGCCGGGCACCGAGGTGCGCCGCTCCGCCGGGTCCTGGGCGGACTCGGGCACGTGGTGCGGCCGGCCGATCAGCGCGCGCAGGTCGGCGTCGGTGACGGTGAAGGGCAGGTCCCGCTCGCCCAGTTCGTGCTGGGCCGCCACCTTGCGCAGCAGCCGGGCGATCGACCGCTCCAGGGTGCGCACGCCCGCCTCACGGGTGTACTCGCCCGCGAGCTTGCGCAGCGCGCCCTCTTCGACCGTGACCTCCTCGCCGTCGAGTCCGGCCCGCTCCAGCTGGCGCGGGAGCAGGTGGTCACGGGCGATGACGACCTTCTCGTCCTCGGTGTAGCCGTCGAGGCGGACCAGCTCCATGCGGTCGAGCAGGGCCTCCGGGATGGCCTCCAGGACGTTGGCGGTGGCGAGGAAGACGACGTCGGACAGGTCCAGCTCGACCTCCAGGTAGTGGTCCCGGAAGGTGTGGTTCTGGGCCGGGTCGAGGACTTCGAGCAGGGCCGCGGCGGGGTCGCCGCGGAAGTCGGAGCCGACCTTGTCGATCTCGTCGAGGAGGACGACCGGGTTCATGGACCCCGCCTCCTTGATCGCCCGCACGATCCGGCCGGGCAGTGCGCCGACGTACGTACGCCGGTGGCCGCGGATCTCGGCCTCGTCGCGGACGCCGCCGAGGGCGACGCGGACGAACTTGCGGCCCATCGCGTGGGCGACGGACTCGCCGAGCGAGGTCTTGCCGACGCCGGGCGGGCCCACCAGGGCCAGCACGGCACCGCCCCCCCGTCGCCCACCACCACCCTCAACCGAGGCGCTACGCGCCCCCTCCTCGTTTCGCCGGCCGCCGACGACGCCGAAGCCCCGGTCGCCGCGCCGCTTGCGCACGGCGAGGTACTCGGTGATGCGCTCCTTCACGTCCGCCAGGCCCGCGTGCTCGGCGTCGAGCACGGCCTGGGCGCCCTGGATGTCGTAGGCGTCCTCGGTGCGCTCGCTCCACGGCATCTCAAGGACCGTGTCGAGCCAGGTGCGGATCCAGGAGCCCTCGGGCGACTGGTCGGAGGACCGCTCCAGCTTGTCGACCTCCTTGAGCGCGGCCTCGCGGACCTTCTCGGGCAGGTCGGCGGCCTCGACGCGGGCGCGGTAGTCGTCGGACTCCTCGGCAGCATCCTTGCCTGCCTCGCCGTTGATCTCGCGCAGCTCCTTGCGTACCGCGTCGAGCTGGCGGCGCAGCAGGAACTCCCGCTGCTGCTTGTCGACGCCCTCCTGGACGTCCTTGGCGATGGTCTCGGCGACGTCCTGCTCGGCGAGGTGGTCGCGCAGCTGCTGGGTGGCGAGCTTCAGGCGGGCGACCGGGTCGGCGGTCTCCAGCAGCCCGATCTTCTGCTCGGTGCTGAGGAACGGCGAGTAACCGGAGTTGTCGGCGAGCGCGGAGACGTCGTCGATGGCCTGGACGCGGTCGACGACCTGCCAGGCGCCGCGCTTGCGCAGCCAGGCGGTGGCGAGGGCCTTGTACTCCTTCACCAGCTCGGCGACCTGGCCGGGCAGGGGGTCGGGCACGGTCTCGTCGACGCGGGTGCCCTCGACCCAGAGCGCGGCGCCGGGACCGGTGGTGCCGGCGCCGATCGCCACCCGGCCCCGGCCGCGGATCAGGGCGCCCGGGTCGCCGTCGGCCAGCCTGCCGACCTGCTCGACGGTGCCGAGGACGCCGGTGGCGGCGTGGGTGCCGTCGATGCGCGGGACGAGCAGGACCCTGGGTTTGCCGGGCTCGGACCGGGCGGCGGCCTGGGCGGCCTCCACCGCGGCCCGTACCTCGGCGTCGCTCAGGTCCAGGGGGACGACCATGCCGGGCAGGACCACTTCGTCGTCGAGCGGCAGCACGGGCAGGGCGAGCGGTGTGAAGGCGGCGGACTCAGCAGCCATGATCTCCCCTTCGGCAGTCAAGTTGAGTTACATCGACTCAATGAAAGGGAGTCCCTGATTGTTCCCCGGGGGTCGTTCGCTCTGAGCGATCAGTGGTCCGGGGCCTTCCGGACCCTGTGGACGGCAGCGCCCTCGGCCGCCACGGCATTCCCTGCCAGGATGGGCCGATGGCCATCACTCCCCCCGACTTCCGCGAGGCCCCCGAGGTGCTTGACCGCCGCGAGGGTCCGTACGGCGAGGTCGTCCTGCGCCGGCACGGGGCGCTGCTCCAGATCATCGCGAACGGCTGTTTCCTGATGGACACCTCCGACGGGCGCTCGGAGCGGCGGCTGGTCGACGCGGCGACCGACGCGCTCGCCGGGTCCGGCGGACCGACCGCGCCGCACCTGCTCATCGGCGGTCTCGGCGTCGGCTTCTCGCTCGCGCACGCGGCGGCCGACGCCCGCTGGGGCCGGATCGTGGTCGTCGAACGCGAGCCCGCCGTCATCGACTGGCACCGCGACGGACCGCTCTCCGCGCTGTCCGCGCGGGCGCTGGCCGATCCGCGCGCGGAGGTCGTCGAGGCGGACCTGGTGACGTACGTCAATGAGACTTCCGACACGTACGACGCGCTCTGTCTGGACATCGACAACGGCCCCGGCTGGACCGTCACCGAGGGCAACGACGGGCTGTACGCACCGTCCGGACTGGCGGGCTGCGCACGGCTGTTGAGACCCGGCGGGGTGCTTGCCGTATGGTCTGCGCAGCCCTCTCCGGAATTCGAAGAAACCTTGCGTAATGCCGGATTCCAGCAGGTGCGTACCGAAGAGATCCCCGTTGCCCGGGGCGTTCCGGACGTCGTCCACCTCGGCGTCGGTCCTGGATAGCAATGCCGTGGGGACTCCCCGTACGCTGCTGCTCTGACGCGGATCATTCAAGCGTCAAGCGCAGTCATGGGATCACCCCACGGATTCCGGAAAGCACACCTCAGGGGCGGGCGATGGAGCAGACACAGACCTCCCACAACGGCTCGGCCGCTGCCACCCAGGGCGCACAGCGCCGGGTGCTGGTGGTCGAGGACGACCAGACGATCGTGGACGCCATCGCGACCCGCCTGCGCGCCGAGGGGTTCCTGGTGCAGACGGCGGGCGACGGTCCGTCCGCCGTCGACACGGCCGAGGCCTGGCAGCCCGACCTGCTGATCCTCGACATCATGCTGCCGGGCTTCGACGGCCTGGAGGTCTGCCGGCGCGTGCAGGCCCAGCGGCCGGTGCCGGTGATGATGCTCACCGCGCGCGACGACGAGACGGACATGCTGGTCGGGCTCGGCGTGGGTGCCGACGACTACATGACCAAGCCGTTCTCGATGCGCGAGCTGGCCGCACGCGTGCACGTGCTGCTGCGCCGGGTGGAGCGGGCCGTCGTGGCCGCCTCGACGCCGCGCAGCGGCATCCTGCGCCTCGGCGAGCTGGAGATCGACCACGCGCAGCGCCGGGTGCGCGTGCGCAGCGAGGACGTCCACCTGACCCCCACCGAGTTCGACCTGCTGGTCTGCCTGGCGAACACCCCGCGCGCGGTGCTCTCCCGTGAACAGCTGCTGGCCGAGGTGTGGGACTGGGCGGACGCCTCCGGCACCCGGACCGTGGACAGCCACATCAAGGCGCTGCGCCGGAAGATCGGCGCCGAGCGCATCCGTACCGTGCACGGCGTGGGCTACGCGCTGGAGACCCCGACGCCATGAGCCGAGGGCGGGAGGCCGCACGGAGGAGCCCCGGCCCCCGATCCACCGGGGAGCCCTGGGGCGGCGTACGCCCGTTCTCGGTCAAGACCAAGCTGGGCGCGCTGGTCGTCACATCGGTGCTGATCACCACCGGTCTCTCGGTGATCGCAGTGCACACCAAGACGGAGCTGCGCTTCATCACGGTCTTCTCGATGATCGCCACGCTGCTGATCACCCAGTTCGTGGCCCACTCGCTGACCGCGCCGCTGGACGAGATGAACGCGGTGGCCCGGTCCATCTCGCACGGCGACTACACGCGCCGGGTGCGCGAGAACCGCCGCGACGAGCTGGGCGACCTGGCCGGCACCATCAACCGCATGGCCGACGACCTGGAGGCGCAGGACCTCCAGCGCAAGGAGCTGGTCGCGAACGTCTCGCACGAGCTGCGCACGCCGATCGCGGGCCTGCGCGCGGTGCTGGAGAACATCGTCGACGGCATCACCGAGGCCGACCCGGAGACCATGCGGACGGCGCTCGGGCAGACCGAGCGGCTCGGCCGGCTGGTGGAGACGCTGCTGGACCTCTCCCGCCTGGACAACGGCGTGATACCGCTGCGCAGGCGGCGCTTCGAGGTGTGGCCGTACCTCTCCGGCGTGCTCAAGGAGGCCAACATGGTCGCGTCGGCCCGCGCGGGCATCGCCTCCGGCTCGGGCAGCCACACGCGTACCGACGTGCACCTGGCGCTCGACGTCTTCCCGCCGGAGCTGACCGCGCACGCCGACCCCGAGCGCATCCACCAGGTCGTCGCCAACCTCATCGACAACGCGGTCAAGCACAGCCCGCCGCACGGCCGCGTGACGGTCCGGGCGCGCCGCGGGGAGCTGCCCGAATCGCTTGAGCTGGAGGTTCTCGACGAAGGCCCCGGTATTCCGCGCTCGGAGTGGCGCCGGGTGTTCGAGCGGTTCAACCGGGGTTCGGTGTCCCGGCCGCACGGTCCGGGCAGCGACGGCGGCACCGGTCTCGGCCTGGCCATCGCGCGCTGGGCGGTGGATCTGCACGGCGGCCGGATCGGCGTGGCCGAATCCGAGCGCGGCTGCCGGATTCTCATCACTCTTCCGGGCCTGCCGTCGACGCAGGGTTGACGTAGGGTTCGAAGCGGAGCTTCAAGATCCACGAGTATCCGTCCTGGCGGACACGTGTGATCAGGGACAGGCCCGCGTTTTCCCGGCGCCGGGTCCCGCTCCGCCCTTCCCACACGCAGCAGAACCTCGCTTGTTTCCCGCCATTTCCAGCGCCGAAACACCGTCCGCGATGTGACTTACGCGACGATGAACGGGCCCGACCTGACCTTCGGGGTCGGCAAGGCGTAGCCTTGATTCCCGCTGTCCACCATCTTGTGAAGCGGAAGAGGGCGGTTCTCGCCGTGTCGCCACAGTCCCCCAGTAACTCGAGTATCTCGACCGACACCGATCAAGCGGGCAAGAACCCCGCTGCCGCGTTCGGTGCCAACGAGTGGCTCGTTGACGAGATCTATCAGCAGTACCTCCAGGACCCGAATTCCGTGGACCGAGCCTGGTGGGACTTCTTCGCCGACTACAAGCCAGGGGCGCCCGCGGCCCAGGCCGCCGCCCCCGGCGCCACGGCCACGGACTCCGGCAGCGCGCCACAGGCCGCCCCCGCACCACAGGCGCAGGCTCCCGCCCCGGCCCAGCCGAAGGCGGCCCCCCAGGCGGCCGCCCCCGCGAAGCCCGCCGCCGCGGCGCCGGCGGCTCCGGCCGCCAAGCCCGCTGCCGCGCCGGCCAAGCCCGCCGCGCAGCCGCAGGCGAAGGCCGCCGCGCCCGCCAAGGACGCCACCGCCGCCCCCGAGGGCCCCGAGCTGGTGACCCTGCGCGGCCCGGCCGCCGCGGTCGCGAAGAACATGAACGCCTCGCTGGAGCTGCCCACGGCCACGTCCGTGCGCGCCGTCCCGGTGAAGCTGCTGTTCGACAACCGCATCGTCATCAACAACCACCTCAAGCGGGCCCGGGGCGGGAAGATCTCCTTCACGCACCTGATCGGCTACGCGATGGTGCAGGCCATCAAGGCCATGCCGACGATGAACCACTCGTTCGGCGAGAAGGACGGCAAGCCGACCCTCGTCAAGCCGGCGCACGTCAACCTCGGCCTCGCCATCGACCTGGTCAAGCCCAACGGCGACCGCCAGCTGGTCGTCGCGGCGATCAAGAAGGCCGAGACGCTGAACTTCTTCGAGTTCTGGCAGGCCTACGAGGACATCGTCCGCCGCGCCCGCGACGGCAAGCTGACGATGGACGACTTCTCCGGCGTCACGGTCTCCCTGACCAACCCCGGCGGCCTCGGCACCGTCCACTCGGTGCCGCGCCTGATGCCCGGCCAGGCGGTCATCATGGGCGTCGGCTCCATGGACTACCCCGCGGAGTTCCAGGGCACCAGCCAGGACACCCTGAACAAGCTCGGCATCTCGAAGGTCATGACGCTGACGTCGACCTACGACCACCGGGTCATCCAGGGCGCCGCCTCCGGCGAGTTCCTGCGCCAGGTCGCCAACCTGCTCCTCGGCGAGAACGGCTTCTACGACGAGATCTTCAAGGCGCTGCGCATCCCCTACGAGCCGGTCCGCTGGCTCAAGGACATCGACGCCAGCCACGACGACGACGTCACCAAGGCCGCCCGGGTCTTCGAGCTGATCCACTCCTACCGGGTCCGCGGCCACGTCATGGCCGACACCGACCCGCTGGAGTACCAGCAGCGCAAGCACCCCGACCTGGACATCACCGAGCACGGGCTCACCCTGTGGGACCTGGAGCGCGAGTTCGCGGTCGGCGGCTTCGCCGGCAAGTCCCTGATGAAGCTGCGCGACATCCTCGGCGTGCTGCGCGACTCGTACTGCCGCACCACCGGCATCGAGTTCATGCACATCCAGGACCCGAAGCAGCGCAAGTGGATCCAGGACCGCATCGAGCGCTCGCACACCAAGCCGGAGCGCGAGGAGCAGCTGCGCATCCTGCGCCGGCTGAACGCGGCGGAGGCCTTCGAGACCTTCCTGCAGACGAAGTACGTCGGCCAGAAGCGCTTCTCCCTGGAGGGCGGCGAGTCCGTCATCCCGCTGCTCGACGCGGTCATCGACTCGGCGGCCGAGTCCCGCCTGGACGAGGTCGTCGTCGGCATGGCCCACCGCGGCCGGCTGAACGTGCTGGCCAACGTCGTCGGCAAGTCGTACGCGCAGATCTTCCGCGAGTTCGAGGGCAACCTCGACCCGAAGTCGATGCACGGCTCCGGTGACGTGAAGTACCACCTGGGCGCCGAGGGCACCTTCACCGGCCTGGACGGCGAGCAGATCAAGGTCTCGCTGGTCGCCAACCCCTCGCACCTGGAGGCGGTCGACCCGATCCTGGAGGGCGTCTCGCGCGCCAAGCAGGACATCATCAACAAGGGCGGCACGGACTTCACCGTCCTGCCGGTGGCGATCCACGGCGACGCGGCCTTCGCGGGCCAGGGCGTGGTGGCCGAGACCCTGAACATGTCGCAGCTGCGCGGCTACCGCACCGGCGGCACGGTCCACGTCGTCATCAACAACCAGGTCGGCTTCACCGCCGCCCCGGAGTCCTCGCGCTCCTCCATGTACGCTACCGACGTGGCCCGCATGATCGAGGCCCCGATCTTCCACGTGAACGGCGACGACCCGGAGGCCTGCGTCCGCGTGGCGCGGCTGGCCTTCGAGTTCCGTCAGGCGTTCAACAAGGACGTGGTGATCGACCTCATCTGCTACCGCCGCCGCGGTCACAACGAGACCGACAACCCGGCCTTCACCCAGCCGCTGATGTACGACCTGATCGACAAGAAGCGCTCGGTGCGCAAGCTCTACACCGAGTCGCTCATCGGTCGCGGCGACATCACCCTGGAAGAGGCCGAGCAGGCGCTCCAGGACTACCAGGGCCAGCTGGAGAAGGTCTTCACCGAGGTCCGCGAGGCCGCGTCCCAGCCGGCCGCCGCGGAGCCCTCGGAGCCGCAGGCCGAGTTCCCGGTCACGGTGAACACCGCGGTCACCGCCGAGACGGTCAAGCGGATCGCCGAGTCCCAGGTCAACATCCCCGACCACGTCACCGTGCACCCGCGGCTGCTGCCGCAGCTGCAGCGCCGGGCGGCGATGGTCGAGGACGGCACGATCGACTGGGGCATGGGCGAGACCCTCGCCGTCGGCTCGCTGCTCCTGGAGGGCGTCCCGGTCCGGCTGTCCGGCCAGGACTCGCAGCGCGGCACCTTCGGCCAGCGCCACGCGGTCGTCATCGACCGTGAGACGGGCGACGAGTTCACGCCGCTGCTGTACCTGTCCGAGGACCAGGCCCGGTACAACGTCTACAACTCGCTGCTCTCCGAGTACGCGGTGATGGGCTTCGAGTACGGCTACTCGCTGACCCGCCCCGAGGCGCTGGTGATGTGGGAGGCGCAGTTCGGCGACTTCGTCAACGGCGCGCAGACGGTCGTGGACGAGTTCATCTCCTCGGCCGAGCAGAAGTGGAACCAGACCTCCGGCGTGACCCTCCTCCTGCCGCACGGCTACGAGGGCCAGGGTCCGGACCACTCCTCGGCCCGCCCGGAGCGGTTCCTCCAGCTCTGCGCGCAGAACAACATGACGGTCGCGATGCCGACCCTGCCGTCGAACTACTTCCACCTCCTGCGGTGGCAGGTGCACAACCCGCACCACAAGCCGCTGGTCGTCTTCACCCCGAAGTCGATGCTGCGCCTGAAGGCCGCGGCCTCGAAGGCGGAGGAGTTCACGACGGGCCAGTTCCGCCCGGTCATCGGCGACGACTCGGTCGACCCGGCCGCCGTCAAGAAGGTCGTCTTCTGCTCCGGCAAGGTCTACTACGACCTCGACGCCGAGCGGAAGAAGCGCGGCGTGACGGACACGGCCATCCTCCGCATCGAGCGCCTGTACCCGCTGCCGGGTGCCGAGCTCCAGGCGGAGATCGCCAAGTACCCGAACGCCGAGAAGTACCTGTGGACGCAGGAGGAGCCGGCGAACCAGGGTTTCTGGCCGTTCATCGCGCTCAACCTGATCGACCACCTGGACCTGGCGGTCGGCGCCGACATCCCGCACGGCGAGCGCCTGCGCCGGATCTCGCGCCCGCACGGCTCGTCCCCGGCCGTGGGTTCCGCCAAGCGGCACCAGGCCGAGCAGGAGCAGCTGGTGCGTGAGGTCTTCGAGGCCTGATCGCACACAGAGCCGACAGGAGGGGCCGGTCCCGGGAACGGGGCCGGCCCCTTCGGCGTCCCGCGGTCGTCCCGCGCGCCGGCCGTCAGATGGGCTGGGGTTCGAAGTCCCAGTAGGGATGGTGCCGTTCCTGGATCTGCCGGATGTGCGGATGGTCCGTGCCGAACAGGGCGGTGAGCCTGGTGTCCACGTCCCGCCGCAGGGCCTCGGCCTCCTCGCGCTCGCTCAGGGCCGCCAGGTCCAGCGCCAGTCCGGCCCGGAGGCTGACGGTGAGGACGTGGTTCTCGCCCAGGGCGCGGACGGAGCGGGCGCAGGCGTCCCGGCCCAGGGTGGCCGCGGCCTCCTTCTCCCCGGCGCCGGCGAGCGCGGCCACCTCGTTCTTCGCACAGCCGACGGACCAGGGATGGTCCCGGCCCACCGCCTTCTCCATCCGCGCGGTGCACTGCCGGGAGAGTTCCAGCGAGGCCCGGGTCTCGCCCGAGTCGCGCATGATCACGGCCACGTTGTCCCGCGCTCCCACGGTGTACGGGTGGTCCTCCCCGAGCTGCGCCGCGTAGTGCGTGGCGGTGGCCTCGGCCAGGCCGCGGGCCTCCTCCGTCTCCCCGAGCTGGCGCAGCAGCATCGCGTAGTCGCAGGAGACCAGCAGCGACTCGGGGTGCAGGGCGCCGCGCCGGCGCAGCAGCTTCTGCCGCACGCCCCGCATCATGGCGTGGGCGAACTGGAGGTCGCCGACCCGGCGGGAGCACAGGGCGAGGTTGTGCTCGGCGTGCAGGGTCTGGCCGTGGTTGCGGTCGAGGACCTGGCTGTGGAGGCGGGAGTTGTGCCCCTGGATCTCCAGCGCCTCACGGTAGTTGCCGAGCAGCCGCAGCATCCAGGCGGTGCGCAGCGCCGAGTTGAGCGTCAGGGCGTCCTTGCCGCCGAGCAGTTCCACCCGGGCCTCGAAGATCCGGCGGTGCAGGGCGAGGGACTCGGTGTAGTGGCCCTGGAGGCCGAGGGCCATGGCGAGGTTGCTGCGGACGGTGAGGGTGCGCGGGACCTGTTCGCCGCCCAGCTCGACGGCCGCGGTGCCGGCGGCCTCCTCGAACAGGGCACGCGCCTCCCCGTACCGGCCGCGGGCCATGAGCGTGCCGCCCAGCCCGTCCTTGGCGCGGATCAGCTCGATGGGGCGGACGCCGCTCGCGGCCCGCAGACGCCGGATCGTCTCGCGTCCGGTCGCCTCGGCCTCCGCGTACCGGCCGAGTCTGCGCTGCATGTTGGCGAGCTGGTGGACGGCGACCAGGACGGCCCGGTCGGTGTCGCCCGAGGTCTCGCGCCAGCGTTCCACGGCACGCCCGCTCAGCCGCCGGCCGTCGTCGTACTCGCCGCGCATGCGCAGGTACTCGATGCAGTTCAGGACGAGGTCCCGGACGTCCTCGTCCGACGAGTCCAGCGCGCCGGCCGGCTCCAGGTGCGGGATGAGCGCGCCGTAGCGGGTCCAGTTGCCCGGCGCGGAGGAGTCGCGGGGGTCGGCGGAGACCAGAAGCCGGCGGGCGGCCGCGAAGTGGCGTTCGGCGTCCTCGGGCGACTGGACGTACCGGACGTAGCGGTGGAAGAGCCGGTGCATGCGCAGTGTGCCGACGGTCTGGGTGTCCAGGCGCGGGCCCTGCTCGTACTCGATGCGCATCGAGGTGATCTCGGAGAGCTTGCGCAGGGCGGAGTTCCAGCTGCTGGGCTCGGCGACCAGTTCGGCCAGCTCGGGCGGCAGGTCGGCGTGCCGGGCGGTCTGCAGCAGCCGGACCGGGACCACTTCGGGGGAGAAGCAGACCAGCAGGTTGAGCAGGTGCCAGGCGGGTTCGGCGCCCTCGCGCAGGGTGTTGAGGAGCTTGGCCCAGGCGACCTGGAAGCTCTCCGGATAGTCACGGGAGGGCATGTGGCCGAAGCGGTCCGGGCTGCCGTCGCGGATGTCGCGTACGTACTCGTCCACGGACATGGCGGGGTTCGTGTCGAGCCAGGCCGACGTCTGGTCGAGCAGCAGCGGCGTGTCCTCGACGGCGTCGGCGAGCCGGTCGGCCTGGTCGGTGCTCAGCCGGGCGGTGCGCCGGGCCACGAAGGCGATGCTCTCCCGGCGTTCGAAGACCGGGATCTGGAGGGTCTCGCCCTGCGCCGCCCACTCGGTGCGGTGCGTGGTGACCAGGACGTGTCCGCGTCCCTCGGGCAGGAGGTCGAGCACCTTCTCCGGGTCGCCGGCGCCGTCCAGCACGAGCAGCCACGGGCGGGCGGTACGGTCGAGTTCCCGGCGTACGGCCTTGATGGTGGCGGCCAGGTCCCCGGCGTCCCGGAGGTCCAGTTCGGGTGCCAGGTCGGCGAACTGGGAGCGGGCCGTGACGCGCTGGGCTGCGGTGATCCACCAGACGATGTCGTACTCGCCCGCGAACCGGTGGGCGTACTCCAGGGCCAGTTGCGTCTTGCCGACGCCGCCGGGGCCGCGCAGCGCGAGGACGGCGCCGTCGTGTCCGGCGCCGGTGAGGGCCTCGTACATCCGCTCCAGGAGTTCGGTGCGGCCGATGAAGCGGCGGTTGCGGCGCGGGACGTGCCACACCTCGGGCGGGTCGTCCGGGAAGCGCGGTCCGCGGCGCAGGTCGACGAGGAGGCCGGGGGCCGGGATGCCGGCGCATTCCAGGACGCGGGCGCGGGCCACCTCGGGCCGCAGGCCGCGCAGCTCGACGGGGGCGAGGGGTACGACCTCGGCGGGCAGCGGCTGTGCGGTGACGCTCACGGCGGCGACGCGGTCGCGGACGTCGGGCAGCACCTCGCGCAGTACTCCGGCCCAGGCCTGGAAGCGCTCGGTGCCCAGCCGCTCGTACCAGTCGTCGATGACGAGCAGGATGCGGCCGGGGGCGCCCAGCAGGTCGGTCAGGGCGTCGGCGGTCGGCGGGCGGCGCAGCGGGTTCCAGCGCACCAGGGTGGTGGTCCGGCCGGCGGCGCGGACCTGGTGGTCGATCCACTTGGCCCAGGACTCGCTCTGCCCGGCGAAGACCACCGTGACGTGTCCCAGCTCCGTCACCATTTCGCAGTCCCCTCAGCTGAACCTGGTCACGACTGAGCACAGGTTAGTCAATTGTGCGTCAAAGCGACTTGTCGCGTGCGGAGTTGGGCGTGACATCCCGCTCATGTGCCGGTACGGACGGTGTGTTCCAGCCGGTGTGCGGCATGCCGGATCAGCCGCTCCAGGTCGGCGCAGTACACGCTGGGGTGGCGGAAGCCGGTGCCGGGCGCGTACCGGTGCACGTAGTTGCCGCCGCCGCACACCCGGACCACCGGGCAGGCGCGGCACTCGGCGCCCAGGGCGCGCTCGCCGAGCTGGCGTGCGGTGACGCCCGGGTGGCGCAGGACGGTGTCGAAGGAGTGCCGGAACACGTCGAGTCCGGTCTCGGCGGCGCCCCGGTAGGCCGACCTGAGCGAGTCCACCTGCTCGATGGTGCCGTCGGTCTCGACGACGACGGCGGCGACCGGCGACAGGCCCACGGCCTCGGCGGCGCCGGGCGAGCCGAGCAGCAGGGCGGCGATCTCCTGGAAGAGCCGTACGCGGGTGCGCGGCCGGCCCCCGTCCCACCAGGCGTCGAAGACGGTGGCGAGCCAGTCGCCGTAGGGCGTGGGCGCGGGGCGGTGCCTGCCGGGCCGGCCGCCGCGCAGGCCGGGCGGCGGCCGGTCCCAGTTGGCGTGCGGGAGGAGGAGGTCGAGGCGGGGCGGGGCGAGTTCGAGCAGCGAGTGGTAGACGTCGAGCGGGTCGGCGGCCAGGTCGACGGTGCACAGGATCCCGGCGTACGCGTCCGGGTGCGCGGCGAGCCGACGGGCGGTGGCGAGCGCGGCGGGCCAGGCGGGCCGGCCCGCGTGGTCGACGCGGCGCCCGTTGTGGGCGGCGCGGCCGCCGTCGAGGCTGAGGCCGACCCGGATGCCGTCCTCGGTGAGCTCTTCCAGGCCGCGCTCGGTGAGGCGGGTGCCGTTGGTCTGCACGGTGGCGGTGACCCGGCAGCCCTCGGGGACGGCCCGGCGGACGGCGCGGGCGTAGGCCCGGACGGGGGCGGGGCCGGTGAGCAGGGGTTCGCCGCCGTGCAGTTCGACGCGGACGTGGTCGAGGCCGTGGGCGCGGACGTGCTCGGCGATGCGGGCGGCGGCCCGGTCCATGGTGCGGGCGTCGGCGCGGGCCGGGCGGTCCCGCCAGCCGCTGTCCTGGCCGCGGTAGAGGTAGCAGTAGGTGCAGTCGAGGTTGCAGCGGCCGTGCACCTTGAGCACGAACTGCCGCAGGGGTGTGGGGACGTGGTCCGTGGCGTCGAGCCCGGTGTGCGGCCAGACGGGGTGGGCGGGCGGCCGGGGCCGGGCCGTCACGGCGCGTCCTCGTAGTGGGCGACGACGGTGGTCTCCCCGTCCCGGACGCGGAGTTCGGCGAGGACCGCGGCGAGCACCGGATGGTCGGTGCGGGCGGGGCGGTGGAGGGCGGGCAGGGGTATCTCCGTGTCGTCGGTGGGGTCACTCACGCGTCGGCCGTTCCGGAGGTGAGGCGGGCGATGTCCGCGCGGAGCCGCCCGGCGAGCGCGGTGTCCGTGGTGAGGCTCAGCGCCTCGCGGTAGTCGGCGAGGGCGGTGCGGGCACGGCCGAGCCGTTCCCGGGCGACGGCCCGGCCGCGCAGGGCCAGGGTGGTCAGGGCGTCCGCGTCCGCCTCCCGGGCGTGCCCGACGCCGCGGGTGAAGTGCTCCACGGCCTTGTCGAGGTGGCCGGCGGTGCCCAGCCGGTCGTGCAGGTACTCGGCGACGGTGCCGCGCAGGATCAGGCACAGCGCCAGGAACCGCGGCTCCTCGGAGCCGCGGACCGCCTCGCCCAGCAGCCAGTCGGCCTCGTACAGGTCGGACAGCACGTGCGCGTGCCGGTAGCGCCCGACGTGGGCGGCGGCCAGCAGGCGTCGGCGCGGGGGCAGTTCGGGGTCGTCGGGGAAGGTCTCGTCGACGGCCCGGCGCAGCGCGTCGACGGCCCGGTGGGCGTCCCGCGGCGCGTCGTGGTGCTCGCCGCGCCGGTGCAGCGCGGTGCCGTGGCCGGTCAGCACCACGGGCAGCCGGGGGTCGTCCTCGCGCAGCAGCCGTACGGCCGCGTCCCAGGCGTCGACGGCCAGGTCCAGGGCGTGCCGCTCGCCGGTGCGGGTGTGGCGGTCCCAGTGGACGCGGGCGGTGCGGGTGTGGCACTCGATCCGCAGGTCGTCGTCGTCGGCGGCGGCGGCGGCGGCGAGGGCCTGCTCCAGCGCTTCCCGGAGCAGGGGGTGCTCCCCGTCCGTCTGCCGGGGGCCGGCGAGTTCCGCTGCGGAGGCCACGTCCAGCCAGGTCCGGCAGCGCTCGGCGGCGGGCAGGGGGTGCTCCGCGCGCAGTGCGGCCTTGAGGTCCAGGACGGCCGAGGTGGCCGTCAGCACGACGCCGTTCCTCAGGACGTCGGCGGCGTCCGCCGTGGCGGGGGGAGGGCCGGTGGCCGCGCCCCTCCCGGCGAACTGCCGGGCCAGGTCGAGCGAGAGGCGGCCCCGCTCCGCGCGGACGTCCTCGGCGCCGGGCACCTCGGCCACCTCCCCGGTGGCGGCGTCGATGGCCCGGCTCAGATGACCGACGTACCACGCCACGGGGCCGTCGACGGTGGCGTACGGCCCGTCGGGCCCGGGCCGCACTACGCCCGCCAGTGCGATGAGGCGGCGCAGCTTCATCAGCGCGAGGCAGGTGGCACGGCGCCGTCCGGCGCTCTCTTCCGGCGCGTCCAGGGCCAGGGCGAGGTCCCGCTCGGCCAGGTACAGCAGCACCGCGCGGGCGTACTCGGCCGGGTACTGGCCGTCGGGCGCGACGGAAGCGGCCCAGTCCCGCAGATCGTCGGTCACCCCGGGGAAGCCGAGGCCCTCGTCGCGTACGGCGGCGGCCTGGTCCGCGCAGACCGTGCCCCGCGCGAAGTGGCCGCGCCCGGTGAGCCACGGCAGGTCCGCCAGCGCCTCCCAGGCCTCCCGGAGATCCTCGCCGTCCGCGCCCGCCTGCCACCGGCGCAGCAGCGACAGCGCCAGTTCCTCCGCGGCCTCCACGCGCCGCTCCCCCGTGCCCGCGGCGGCGAGCGCCTGGCGCAGATGGCCGACCGCGTCGTCCAGGGCGCGGGTCAGCCCCTCCGCCTCGAAGCGGGCCTGCGCCTCGCGTCCCCGCTCCAGCAGTTCCGGCACGCTCAGCTCGGGGCCCGCGGCCGGTCGCGGCATCCGCGCCCCGAGGTCCCGCAGCACCTCCGCCGACACCTCGGCGAAGGCGCGCAGCCCGGCGGGCTCGTCCGGGCCGGGGCCGGAGACGGGCGCCAGCCCCTCCCCGGGGGTGACGGTGCCGCGCAGGAACGCCCCGGCCAGGGCCGGGAAGTTGCGCACGCTGCGGCCGAAGCGGCGCTCCACGTACTCGGAGCAGTGCTTGAACAGCAGCTCCACTTCCTCGACCGTCAGCCGCGCCCGCAGCTCGGTGGCGACTCCGGGCAGGAAGGCGTACCGCACGGCCTTCGGGTCGTCGGCGTCCGGCCGGCGGCGCAGCAGCCCGCCGAGCAGCACCTCGGAGAGCACGTCGGGGCCGCTCCCGGCGAGCATCGCGTGCTGGACCAACTGCATCACCGGGAGGTAGAGCGGCACCGCGGACAGGTACACGGCGAGGCGGCGGGCCTCCGGGGAGGCGGGGCGCCAGAACGCCCGGACCCGGTCCGCTCCGCCCAGCTCCTCGGCGGCGCGCACCGGAGCGGCGGAGGCGGAGTGGTCGGCGCGCACCCAGCCCGCGGCGGCGGCCAGGGACTGCCCGGTGGCGCCGGACACCAGCCGCGCCCAGCCCTCCACCGACGGGCGGCGCAGCGCCAGTACGGGCACCGGCAGGGCGCCCCGCTCGGGTCCGCCCCGGTCGGGGAGGAACTCCAGCGCCCCGGCCGGGCCCTCGCGCCGGTGCAGCAGGCCGCGGCGGGCCGGGAGGTGGGTGCGGACCCACATCCGCTGCGGCAGCGGCTGGACGACGGCGACGGGCGCGGTCGCCGCCCAGCGGTGCAGCAGGCGCTGCATGCGGCCGCTGCGCCACATGGGTCCGGCGCAGTCGCTGAGTACCAGGGTCACACGGCGCCCCGTCGGGTCGCTGAGCTGCTCGGGCGCGTGCAGCGGGCCGCCGGTCCCCGGCCGGGAGGAGCAGCCGGGCAGGCCGCCCGGTCCTTCGTGCAGGTACTGCACGGCCAGCTCGCGGAACGCGCCGGCGCGGGCGCAGACCTGGCGCAGTTCGTCGAGAGCCTGCTGCCAGACGACGGTGGAGGTCGAGACGTCCATCAGGAGCAGCAGCCGTGCCTCCCGGCGCCGGTCGGTGCGCAGTACGGGCAGGACGAGCCCGGACTCGGCGGCCCGTTCGGCGGTGGCCCGTTCGTCCAGGGTGCGCGGGACCGGGCGGACGGGGGCGCGGTAGCGCTGGAGGGGCCGCAGGCCGCGCTGGAGGGCGAGGGGTTCGGGCAGGGCGGGTGCGGCCGGGACCCGTACGGGTGCCAGCCCGCCGCCGGTGCCGCCCTCGCCGGTTCCGGCGCCGTCCCCGCCGCCGGGGGCGAACAGCCAGGCGCTGTCGGAGGGCGTGGCCCCGCCCGGCGCGGCGGACGGCACGGGGGCCGGTGGCGGGGGCGCGGTGCCCGGTCCGCCGGCCGGGTCACCGGCGGGGCGGTCCGCGCCGGGGGCGCCGGAGGTCTGCGGGCGGGCGGGGCCGGGCAGCCAGCGGGCCAGCCACAGCGCGTCCGCCAGCTCCTCGACGCCCGGCCCGATCCCCGCGTCCCGCATACGCGCGACCAGCGCGGCGAGCACGGGTGCCGTGCCGTCGGCCGGGGGCGGGGGTTCCTGGGCGGCCATCGGCTACCGCAGCCCGCGGTCCAGGGGCTGCATCAGCAGATCCGAGATCTCCTCCCGCCGGTGCGCGGCGTCGCGGGCGGCGTGCTGGGCGAGGAAGATCGCGTTGAGCAGCTGGTCCGTGGGGCGCAGGGCCCCGTCCGTCTCGGCGCGGGTGAACTGGTCCACGATGTCGCGGTTGTCGTCGTACGCGCCCTGGCCGAAATGGGCCTGCACCAGGGCGGCGAGGCGCTCGTCGCGCGGGGCCCTGAGGTCGAGCGGGATGCAGCGGCGCAGCAGCGGGGCGGGGAACTCGCGCTCGCGGTTGCTGGTCATGACGACGAACGGGAAGGCCCGGCACCCCACCTGACCGCCGGTCACCGCGACCCGCCCGCCGTCGGCGGTGAGGACCTGGACGACCGGGGTGCGGTCGGCGATCCGCTCCAGCTCGGGGATGGCGAACGCGCCTTCCTCCAGCACGTTCAGCAGGTCGTTGGGCAGGTCGATGTCGCTCTTGTCCAGCTCGTCGATGAGCAGCACCCGGGGCCGGTCGGCGGCGAGCAGGGCGGTGCCGAGCGGGCCGAGCTTGATGTACCGGCCGATGTCCGGGGAGCGGAGGCCGTCCGGCAACTGGGCGTCCTGGAGGCGGCCGATGGCGTCGTACGTGTAGAGGCCGTCGCGCAGTTCGCTGCGGCTGACGACCGGCCACTCCAGGACCCGGCCGAGGCCGAGTTCGTACGCGATGGAGTGGGCCAGGGTGGACTTGCCGACGCCCGGTTCGCCGGTGACGAGCAGGGGGCGGCGCAGGTACAGGGCGGCGTTGACCAGTTCGAGGGTGCCGGGGTCCTGGATGGGCAGCGGGACGGTGCGCGCGCCGAGGCGGCGGTGGGTGGCGGAGCCGAGGTCCGGTACGTCGTAGTCCACGGCCGGGGTGTCGAAGGCCCGCCACGGAGGCGGGGCGGGCAACTGCCCGATCCGCTCCGGGTCCGGTTGCCCGGTCCCCCGGTAGATGAACCACTCGCTCATACGGTGCTCCTCGTCGACGGTCGGTGGTAGTCCACGGCCTGGCCGACGAGGGCGTCGCGCACCCACAACGGGCCCCTGCGAATGTACCCGCGGCGTCCCCCGGGAACGACCGTTTCCGGCCAGTTCACCTCCCTCACAGCGGGGCGTCCAGGGTGCCGCCCTCCTCCGAGGGCAGGGGGCGGCGCGGATCGTCGTACAGGAGGGCCACCGGTTCGGCCCAGGCCCGGTCGGCCCGCAGCTCGCTGACGTCCTGACGCACGTGGCGTATCAGGTCCGGCAGTTCGGCGAGGGAGCCGAGCGTCCCGAGGAGTTCCTCCGCGCGGGCGTACAGGGTGTCGCAGGAGGCGGGGCAGGCACCCGAGGAGTGGCCGTCGACGTGCCAGAGGGCGACGCCGTGGCCGCTCTCCAGGGCGAGCCTCATCGCGGTGCGCCCGGGGCCGCGTCCGGCCGGCCGGCACATGACCGGGATGCGGTCGAAGGCGGCATCGCGGTAGCCGTGCACGCCGGGGAAGTCGCCCTGCGCCGCGGTGCGCCAGCCGCTGAAGCCCTGCTGGGCGGCCATGGCCTGCCAGCGCTCGGCCCAGAGTTTGTCCGGATCTCCCCGGCGCTCAAGGGCGCGCAGGACCACCCGGCGGCGCGCCCCCAGGTGTCCGGCGTCGTTCAGTTCGGCGATGTCGTCGAAG
Organism: Streptomyces sp. NPDC058534; assembly: GCF_042717365.1. Taxonomy (NCBI): domain Bacteria; kingdom Bacillati; phylum Actinomycetota; class Actinomycetes; order Kitasatosporales; family Streptomycetaceae; genus Streptomyces; species Streptomyces sp. NPDC058534. Next base: position 3,114 of record NZ_JBHXNW010000051.1, on the reverse strand, counting down.
CGCCAGCGGTGCGCCGCGGTGTCGAAGTGCTCCCCCGGCAGGGCGACTTCGAGCGGCACCGGCCGGCTCTCCTGGTCCTTGGCCCGCAGCAGCACGCCCAGCGGCCCGCGCATGGCCTGGACGAGGGCGGCGGGGTCGTGCCCGTGCACGGAGCCGTCGGCCTCGTGGAGTTCGGGCTCGCCCTGTCCGTCGTCGAACCAGATCTGCCAGAAGAAGCGGGCGGGCCGCGCGCCGATGACCGGGTCGAGCAGGACCGCGACGGTGCCGCCCTCGCCCGGCCCCGGGTACGGGATCACGACGCGTTCCGGCCCGCCGTCGGGTGCGGGGTGCAGGGCCTCGGGGAGGCGCGCGTCGCGGACGAAGTCGTGCATGGCCCGGCGCGGTTCCCGGCGCAGGCGCACGCCGATCCAGTGGCCGAGGGCGGTGGCGTCGCCGCCCCGGGAGGCCGTGTACAGCTCGACGTAGCGCAGATAGCGCAGGAACGTCAGCGCCTCCAGCGGGCGCGCGCCCTCGTAGAGCAGTCCCGCGCCGTCCCGCCAGGTGAGCAGGGCGGGCGTGCCGCCCGGCCACTGGTTGTGGCTGCGCGCCTTCTTCGCGAGGAGTTCGACGGTGGGCTCGTCCGGCGGCGGGGGCAGTTCGGCCAGCAGGCGCAGTGCCTCGCGGCGGTCGGCGGGGGTCCACTGCTCGCCGCCGCCGGCCGGCGGACCGCCCTGGAGGTCTATCCAGTTGTCGCCGGCCGGGGACTGCGGCTCGTCGCCGTGCCAGCGGTCGTGGGCGGCCATGACGGTGCGGTACGTCCGTCCGAAGCGGCGCAGCGCGGAGATCGCGACGGCCTTGCCGCCGTCCTGCTGCTTGCGCCGCGACTTGATCAGCCCGACCACGGCGCCGGTCTCCGGGTCGAGGAGCGGGCCGCCCGAGACGCCGGCCGGGAAGTCGATGTCGGGCTTGATGATCAGTCCGTGCCGGTCCTCGTGGCCGTTGATCTCGGCGTCGACGATCCGGAAGTGCGTCTCGGGCGGGCCGGGGTAGTAGCCGCACACCTTGACGACGCCGGAATGACGCACCGCGCGGTCGCCTAGCCACACGCACTCGTGGTGCTGCTCCTCGGGCTCCCCCGCCAGCCGCACCAGGGCCAGGTCCTCCTCCAGGGGTACGACGGTGCGGCGCGGGTCGGTGAGCAGCCACTGCTCCAGCCGGGCCTCGGCGTCGACGCCCTCGCCGCGCACCCGGAAGACCGTGCCGGTGTCCTTCGCGAGGTGCGGACGCAGCACGTGGGCGGCGGTGAGCACCCAGCCGGGCGCGACGAAGAAGCCGCTCCCCCACAGGGGCGTGTCGGCGCCCCGTGCGGGCAGCAGGTGGACGGTGGCGGCGCGGGCGAGTTCGTAGAGGCGGTCGTTCCCCTCGCTCATGCCCGGCCGGGCCCCCGCCCGCCCACGGGTGCGGCGTCCCGGTCGAACTGCCAGGTCAGTGTGACCTCCAGCGACACCTTGGCCTCGCCCCGGGCGAGCACCGCGACGGCCAGCCCCTCCTTGGCGGTCAGCTCCACGCCGAAGGTGATGGCGGCCTCGCTGGGTCCGGCCGCGCGGGCCGCGTTCAGCACGGAGGAGCCGACCCCGGTGATCAGCTCCTGGAGGTGCTCGACCTTGGCGACGGCCTCCTCGGCGAAGCCGACGTCCGTCTGGTCGTCGTACCCGTCCGCCTCGCTGATGCGGGCGGTGATCACCGTGCCGTCCGGCAGTTCCACGTCCTGGATGCGGCTCATCTCGCTCCCCCGTCGAGTCCGCCGCGCCCCAACCGCGCGCGGACACCGGCTACTTGACCCCGAGGCTAATACCCAGCCCGGCCGCACGCGACCCCCGCCGCCACACCGGGAGGGCGGGCCCGGCCGCACGGTCTACGCTGGGAAGACACGCCGTGGGCACGCCCGTGGGCACGCCCCACCCGCATCAGGAGCATGAGTTGTACTTCACCGACCGAGGCATCGAGGAACTGGAGAAGCGGCGCGGCGAGGAGGAGGTCACCTTCGAGTGGCTGGCCGAGCAGCTGCGGACCTTCGTCGACCTGAACCCGGACTTCGAGGTACCGGTCGAGCGCCTGGCGACGTGGCTGGCCCGCCTGGACGACGAGGACGAGGACGAGGACTGACCGGGGGGGCGGTGGTGCCGCGCGGGGGTTGAAGTGCCCCGCGCGGGGAGCTGGGAGTGCCGCGCGGGGGTCGGGAGTGCCGCGCGCGGCGTGGCGGGAGTGCCGCGCGGGTACCGGGAGCGCGGCGCACGGCCGCCCGCGAGGGCCGCACGGCGGGAGTGCCGCACGGGGCGGACCGGGTAGGCCGCGCGGGTGCCGGGAGTGCCGTGTACGGCGGACCAGCAAGGCCGCGCCCGTGCCGGGAGCGCCGCGCGCGGAGCACCGGGAAGACCACGCGCCGAGACTGCCGCGCACGACGGACTGGGAGCGCCGCGCGGGGGCCGGTAGCGCCCACGCGGAGCACGGGGGAAGGCCGCGCGGGTGCCGGGAGCGCCGCGCGCGGGTGCCGGGAAGGCCACGCGCCGAGAGTGCCGCGCACGACGGACTGGAAGTCCGCACGAGGGCCGAGGAGCGCCGCATGCGGCCGACCGGGAAAGCCGCGCGCGGGCCGGGAAGGCCGCGTACGGCGGGCCGGGCGGGTCCCGCGCGGTGTCAGGGGCGGCGGCGTGAGAGGCCGTAGGCCGTGCCCAGCGCCCCGTGGGCGATCAGCAGCAGCCCCGCCGTGGTCCAGCCGCCGCTGCGGCGCCGCATTCCCCAGGCGGTGAGCGGCAGACCGGCCGCCATCTGGGCGAGGGCGAGGACCCGGGCCCCGGGGCCGCCCACCCAGGGCATCCAGGGCGCGAGGCGGCTCTCGTCGGCGGTCGGGCGACGCGTGGTGGTCCCGGTCCGGCGGGCGTCGGGCAGGGCGCCGGCGGCCGCGCCGAGACGGCCGGCAGGTGCACCGGGGGCGAGTCCGGCGGGGAGGGCGACTCCCGCGCGCGTGAGCAGTCCGCCCAGCGTCTCTAGAATTCTGTGGTTGCCTGAGTGTTTCGGGCTTTTCGGGCGCGGCGTGGCCGTGTGCGGTCGCCATCGGTGGGTCCGATCCTCGGG
>NZ_JBHXNW010000050.1:0-68894 GCF_042717365.1 Streptomyces sp. NPDC058534 | reverse complement strand
GCGCGCGCGCTACCCGACTGCGCCCCCCCGGCCCCTCTATCGCGGGCCGCCCTGAACCCGTGCGGGGGGCGGCCCCCGCCCGCGTCGTCAGGACCGTCGTGCCGCCGGGGCCTACGCCGGGGGAGGCGTCGGTGCCGCCGGGACCTACGCCGGGGAGGCGTCGGTGCCGCCGGGGCCTACGCCGGGGAGGCGTCCGACGCCGGCTCCACCTCCGGCGGCTGCGGCTTCGGCGGCGGATCCGTCGCCGGGGGGACGTCCGTGGCGGTCGCCCCGCGCGGCTTGGGCGCCTGCCGTACGGCGGCCTCGCGGGAGTACGCCCGCAGATAGCCCACGACGGTGTTCGTCACCGCCACCAGCGGTACGGCGACCACCGCGCCGCCGATGCCGGCCACCATGCCGCCGGTGGCCACCGCCAGCACCACCGCCAGCGGATGGACCCGCACCGCGCGCCCCAGGATGAACGGTTGCAGGATGTGGCCCTCGATCTGCTGCACGACCAGCACGACGGCGAGCGTCATGACGGCCGCGAACATGCCCTGTGTCACCAGCGCCACCACGACCGCGAGCGCGCCCGACATCACCGCACCGACGAGCGGGATGAAGGCGAACAGGAAGATGAACACGGCCAGCGGGACGGCCATCGGTACGTCGAGGAAGTAGATGCCGAGGCCGATGAAGATGGCGTCGATCAGGGCCACGATCACCGTGCCGCGCACATACGCCGTCAGCGTCCGCCACGCGCGCGGACCGGCACCGGCCACGCCCGGCCGGGCCGCCGCCGGCACCAGCTTCAGCGTCCACTGCCAGATGCGCTTGCCGTCGTAGAGCAGGAAGAGCGTCGAGAAGGCGGCGAGCAGGATGCCGGTGAGCGCCTCGACGACGACCGTGACGCCCTCCAGACCGGCGGAGGTTATCTGGTCGGTGTTGGCGCCGACCGCCTCGCGCAGGTTTGCGGCGATCTCGTTGATCTGCTTGTCGGTGACGTGGAAGGGGCTGTTCAGCAGCCAGTTGCGCAGTTCGTCGATGCCGTCCTGGACCTGGTCGGAGAGGTTGTCGATGTTCTCCATGACCTGCCAGGTGACGAACCAGCCGATCAGGCCCATCACCACGAACCCGAGGATCGCGGTCAGGGCGGTGGCCGGCCCGCGCGGCACCCCGTGCCGGCGCAGCCACGCCACGGCCGGCTGGAGCAGCGCCGTGATCAGCAGCGCGGCGACGAACGCCAGCACCACCAGCTGTACGGCGCTGATGACCCGCATGAGCACCCACACGGTGCCGGCCAGGACCAGCAGCCGCCACCCGGCCTCCGCCGCGACCCGCACGCCCCAGGGCACGGCCTGCGCGGGGTCGGGGCGGTCGCGGACCACGACCGCGTGGTGCGTGGTGGCGTACTCCTGAGCCGCGTCCTCCAGGGGCGCTGACTCCTGGTCGGAGGCCGCCGCCCGCCTCTCGTCGGCGTCGTCCCGCCGCGCCTCCTGGCGGCGCTGCTCCAACCGCCCGCTCATCTGCGTCAGTCCGGCGCCGAGCCGGCCGAGCCACCCTGGCACTCGCGACATGATCCGTCCTCTTCCCCCGTCTTTCCCCACCACTCCCCCCTGGAGTCGGTCCGGTCCGACCGTACATGGCGGGAACGCGAAAGCCCCTCACCGTAGGACGGGGAGGGGCTTCGCGAGGTTGAGCGGTGTCCGCGCCGGGCGGACGGCGGGCTCAGTACCAGCGGTTGGCCTGCCAGAAGGACCAGGCCTCACACGGGCTGCCGTAGCGGTTGTCCATGTAGCTGAGGCCCCACTTGATCTGGGTGGCCGGGTTGGTGCGCCAGTCGGCGCCCGCGGAGGAGTACTTGCCCGCCGGGAGCGCCTGGAAGAGACCGTAGGCGCCGGAGGAGGGGTTGACGGCCTGGTAGTTCCAGCTGGACTCGTGGTCCACGATGTTGCTGAAGCACTGCCACTGGCCGCTGGGCACCATCTGACGGGCCATCGCCTGGATCTGGCCGGTGCTGTAGGAGCTCTGGACGGTGAAGCTGGTGGAGTCGCGCTGGGCGTCGCGACTGGCCGCCTCCTTCTCCTCCTCGCGCTTCTTGGCGGCCTCCTCGGCCGCCTCCTTGGCCTTCTCCTGCTTGGCCACGGCGGTCTTGGCGGCTGCCTTGCGGGCGGCTTCCTCGGCGCCCTTCTTGGCGCTCGCGTCCGCGGCGATGGCCTGCACGTCGGCCTGCTGAGTCAGGGACGCGGTCTGCACCTGCGCCTGCTCACCCATGGGGATGTCCGCGAGCAGCGTCGTGCCGGCTGCCGTCGCCTCCGCGTCGTTGTTCTGGGCGGTGCTGCCCGAGGCAACTCCGACGACGCTTCCGACAGCGGTGACTGCCGTGGCCGAGGCCACTGCGAATCCCCGGACCGAGATCCGGCTCACACGGTTTCCTTCCAGCATCGCCCGCTTCGGTGACCCTCGCGGACGCAATCGTGCCCCTGGCGCTGGCCTCCTCAACTACTGGTCACGGGAGACACGGGCCCGGTGGACAACTCCCCTCGCGGAGAGCGCCGTGTGGTGCTCGGGCGGCATACGACGCTGCTATGGAGTTGAGGCTGGTGCTTCTGTGGTGCCGTACCGCTGGGGGTACAGGTGTGTCGTATGCGGGGCCTGACAGGAATGAGACTCTGCCGTAACCCGACGGGGTGAGGCAATTCTGCGTTGCGTGTGAAAGCTCACATCCCGTTTGGCCCAGGGGATTCCCGGAAACGCACACACACCGCGGCGCCGCCCGGCTAGGCTCTTGGCCTTTCCGGACGGCGCCGACTGTCGGGTAACCGGCCCGTGTCGGGTCGGAGTTCTCGGATGGGTCAGATGTGACCGTCCTCCAGCATTTCGGTCACAAGCGCCGCGATCTGGGACCTCTCGGAACGCGTCAGGGTGACGTGCGCGAAGAGCGGATGCCCCTTCAGCTTCTCGACCACGGCGACGACTCCGTCGTACCGCCCCACCCGCAGGTTGTCCCGCTGGGCCACGTCATGGGTCAGTACGACCCGTGAATTGGCGCCTACCCGGGACAGCACGGTCAGCAGGACATTCCGCTCCAGGGACTGGGCCTCGTCCACGATGACGTACGCGTCGTGCAGCGAGCGCCCGCGGATGTGGGTGAGCGGCAGGACCTCCAGCATCCCGCGCGCGGTGACCTCCTCGATGACCTCGCGGCTGGTGACCGCCGACAGCGTGTCGAAGACCGCCTGCGCCCAGGGGCTCATCTTCTCGGCCTCGGACCCCGGCAGATAGCCGAGCTCCTGCCCGCCCACCGCATAGAGGGGACGGAAGACCATCACCTTCTGGTGCTGCCGGCGCTCCAGCACGGCCTCCAGGCCCGCGCACAGCGCCAGTGCCGACTTGCCGGTGCCGGCCCGGCCGCCCATCGACACGATGCCGACGTCCGGGTCGAGGAGCAGGTCGAGCGCGATCCGCTGCTCGGCGCTGCGGCCCTTGATGCCGAACGCCTCCCGGTCGCCGCGCACCAGCCGGACGTTGCCGTCGGGCGTGACCCGGCCGAGGGCCTTGCCGCGCTCCGACTGGATGGTCAGACCGGTGTGCACGGGCATCTCGGCGGCCTCGGGGACGTAGACGTGCCCCTCCTCGAAGAGGATGTCCACCTGCTCGCCGGGCAGCGTCAGTTCGGACATTCCGGTCCAGCCGGAGGCGTCCGTGATGGCCAGCTCCGCGCGGTACTCCTCGGCGAGCAGACCGACGGAGGACGCCTTGATTCTGAGCGGGAGATCCTTGGACACGACGGTGACGTCGAACCCCTCCGCCTGCAGATTGCGGGCGACCGCGAGGATGCGGGAGTCGTTGTCCCCCAGGCGGTAGCCGGTGGGCAGCACGCTGGGGTCCGAGTGGTTGAGCTCGACACGGACGGTGCCGCCGAGGTCCCCGATCGGAATGGGGGCGTCGAGGCGACCGTGCCGGACCCGGAACTCGTCGAGCAGGCGCAGGGCCTGCCGGGCGAAGTAGCCGAGTTCGGGATGGTGCCGTTTGGCCTCCAGCTCCGTGACCACGACGATGGGGAGCACGACCTCGTGCTCGTCGAAGCGGTGCAGAGCGTTCGGGTCGGCCAGCAGGACGCTGGTGTCGAGAACGTAGGTGCGCCGATCTGGCTTGTGGCGCTTTGTGCTGGTCACCACGGAAGGACGTACCCCCTCGGAAGAGGTCGGGGAGCGACGGAGTGGACGCTGGGCCGGGAGGGCGGTAACGAGCCGACCGGACGAGGGCCTGCGTCCAGCAGGCCCTTGGGGCCGCCCTGCACTGGCGCGGACCGTGGGCCGGTCCTCCGCCGCGTCTTCCGTGCCGTGACCGCACGGTGGGGCTGGTGCAAAGGGCCTCCCGGGCGGACGGCTCCGTGCCGTCCGCTGAGATCCGACACCCGTGGTTCGGGCGTCGACCTGCTTGCCTTATGCCCTGGAACGAGCGCCGCCATGCCACGGCTCAGGAGGGCGCACCGGTGAACTCCTCGTTACGGGAGTCCCGCAGGGAGCCCGTAGGGAGCCCGTAGGGAGCCCGTAGGGAGCCTGCGACGAGAGCGCGGCCGACGGGCAGGCGGGGGGGTGGGCCAGGCGGACCCGTGGCCGGGCAGAAAAAACGGGCCGGTCCGTGGGGGGGATACGGACCGGCCCGAGGGGGGGGTTTCCACCATAACCCTTTGTAAGTGATGCTGCGTGCATCGGCGTGCCACAACTACTCTCCGGAGTCACCCAGCGACGCCGGGATGCCCCCGGAAGCGCCCATTCCGCCCTGAATCATGGCCAAAACCCAGCCGAATCCGGATGGATATCGAATACACACCGGATACACACCGGATACACGGCGGATTCACAGGTGAGCGGAGTGACGAGAGGGCCGGCCCCAGGGCCACCCCCGTCCCCCGACCGGGTGACACGCGGGGCACACGCCCGCTTGACCCGGCACCGCGCAGCCCCCTCCACTGCGCGGTGCCACACGCGCAGCTTTGCTCACGCGAATTACCTGGTTCGAATTTACGTGACCCGCCGGTCCGGAACGGATCCGAGGAGGACAACGATGAATAACGATGCGGAGACCCCGTGAGGATGGCCGGGCGATTTCGCACCCTCACTCCGGCCACCCCGACGTTTGCGAAGGCACGCCCTTTACGCCCGGAATGCTCCGACCCCCACCCCGACCCACTGGGACAGAAACCGTCCTACTACTCCCCTAACGTCACCTCATGACGAAGACGACGCGGATCACTTGGGCCGCCGCGAACGCACGGCGCCTCGAACGACAGTTCCTGGCCAAGTCCGCCCGAACGGGCACCCCGGCCGCCGACGTGGCCGCCGCGATGCTCGGCGTCCACGCCCAGGTCCTGTCCGCGGCCGAACTGTCGGTCGGTCTGCGGACCGAGGACATCACCCGGGTGGCCGTACGGAACGCCTTGTGGCCGGCCGGCTCGCCCACCGCGCCCGCCCCCGCCCCGTCACTGATCAAGACGCACGGCCCGCGCGGGACGGTGCACCTGTTCCCGGCCCGCGACCTCCCGATGTGGTGCGCCGCGCTGCCCGCGATCCCCGACGGCTCGGGCTCCTCCGCGCCCGACGTACGGCTCGCCGAGGACCAGGCCGAGCAGGTCGTGACGGCGATCGGCGACGCGCTCGACGGCAGGTTCCTGACCATCGACGAACTCGGCGAGGAGGTCGTCGCCCGCACCGGTCCCTGGGCCGGCGACCTGGTGATGCCGGCCTTCCAGACCATGTGGCCGCGCTGGCGCCAGGTCCTGCACCGGGCGGGCCACTGCGGCGCCCTCTCCTTCGGCCCCAACCGCGGCCGCAAGGTGACGTACACCCGCCCACCGCACTTCACCCCGCTCCCGCCCGAGGAGGCGACGCGGCTCCTGGCCCGCCGCCACCTGCACGCGTACGGCCCCGCCACACCCCAGCACTTCGCCCGCTGGCTGGCCGCGCCGGCCGCCTGGGCGAGGGGCCTGTACGACGAGCTGGCCGGCGCGGGCGAGATCGAGGAGGTCGACTTCGAGGGGACACCGGCGTGGGTGGCGGCCGGCGACACCGACTTCCCGGACCCCCAGGAGCGGGACGAACTGGTACGCGGGGTACGCCTGCTGCCGTACTTCGACGCGTACGTCATCGCCGCCCAGCCACGGGAGCTGCTCTTCCCCGACGCGGCCTACACGCGGGCGCTCGCGGGCGGGCAGGCCGGCAACTTCCCCGTACTGCTGGTCGACGGGGTCGCGGCGGGCGTCTGGCACCAGCTGCGCCGGGGCCGCCGGACGACGGTCACGGTGGAACCTCTGGGCCGCCTGACGGCACGGCAGGAACGGGAACTGGCGGTGCGGGCGGAACAGGTGGGGACGGTGCTGGAGGCGCGTGCGGAGCTGGTGATCGGGGAGGTGCGGGTGGGGGCGCACGCCTGAAGGTGGGCCTGGGCTCAGCTGCCGTGCGGCTTGCGCAGGTCGAAGAGGTGCCGCGTGCTGTGCGCCACGAAGGGACCCTCGGCCTCGATGCGCTCGTGCAGGTCGCGCAGCCGGTCGCGGTACTCCTCGACGGTGAAGCCGGGGACCATCCAGACGACCTTGCGCAGGAAGTGGACGACGGCGCCGACATCGCGGAACTCCATCCGCAGCCGCTCCGCCCGCAGACCGATGACCTCGAGCCCGGCGGACTCGGCGTCGGCACGCTCGCGCTCGGGGTCGCGGTGGCCGTAGCTCTCCTGGGGCAGCGGCCCCAGAAAGTACTCGATCAGCTCGAAGACGCTGGCGGGACCGACGTGCTGGGCGAAGTACGTGCCGCCGGGCGCGAGTACGCGGGCGATCTCGCCCCAGTGCGGCTGGACCGGGTGCCGGCTGACGACGAGATCGAAGGCGCCGTCGGCGAAGGGCAGGGGCGCGTCGTCGGGCGAGGCGACGACCGGGACACCGCGCGGCCGGAGCAGTCGGGTGGCCTTGGCGACGTTGGGCGCCCATCCCTCGGTGGCGACGACGAGCGGGGGCCGGCGGTCGGCCCCGCTCTGTTGGAGGGCGAAGTCCAGTACCTCCCCTCCCCCGGTCTGCACGTCCAGCACGGCGGTGGCCTCGGCCAGCCGCCCCGCCATGGACAGGGCGTACCCCCAGGAAGGCCGCGCCTCGGTGGCCCGCCCCTCGAACCAGGAGAAGTCCCACCCTTCGGTGGGCACGGAGGCGCCTTCGGCGAGGAGGTCGTCGAAGGTACGGGGGTGAGGCTGGGCGGACATGCGGGCGGATCCGTTCAATGGGTGGGGTGAAGGCGCGCGTGGACGGGGGGGATTAGGAGGAGGCCTACTTCACCAGGGGCCGGATCTCCTCGGCGGCGAACCGCACGAACGCCTCCGGGTCGGGCTCGTCCCCGGTCGGCTGGAGGATCACGGTGTCGGCGCCGGCCTCGGCCAACCGCCGCACGGCCTCGGCAACGGCCTCCGCGTCCCCCGCGACCCCGAGACCGGGCACGTCCGCGTCGCCCTCGGCGACCAGTTCGGCCCGCAGCCGCTCGCCCGCGCCGGACCCGGTGGCGGTGAGGAGATAGACGACGACGGTGTGCGCGTCCGTCCGCCCGCCGACCGCCCGCCCCTCCTCGATGAGCCGCCGGGCCCGCCGCACCCCGTCGGGCGGGGTGGACGCCGTGAGTACGGTCCCGTCGGCGGCCTCACCGGCCAGCCGCAGCGAACGGGGCCCGGTGGCGCCGGCGAACACCTCGACGGCTCCGGCGGGCGGCCAGTCGAGCGCGACGTCGTCGAGCCGGACGTAGCGCCCTTCGGTCGTCACCCGCTGTCCGTCCAACAGGGCCCGGAGGGCAAGCAGATACTCGCGCAGCAGCGTGACGGGCGACTCGGCCCGCGCCCCCACCTGCCCCATCCAGTCCTGCACCCCGTGCCCGACGCCGAGAACGGCCCGGCCGGGGAACATCCGGTGCAGGGTGGCGGCCTCCATCGCGGTGATGGCCACGTTCCGCAGGGGCACGGGCAGCAGCCCGACCCCGACCCGGACCCGTTCGGTCCACGCGAGCGCGGCGGCGACGGTGGAGATCCCACCCTCGCGGAAGCAGTCCTCCCAGAGCCACAACTCCTCCAGCCCGGCCTCATCGGCAACACGAGCGACGGAACGCAGCCGCTCTGGGGCGAGCTGGGGGCGGAATACGGCACCGAGTCCAGTCATGCCGTCTTCCTACCCTCGGCCGGGCCACGGGACAACAGCATTAAGCGATTACGCCTACTGGACGGCCCCCAGGAAGGAGGCGGCAGCCCGGCACTTCGACCAGGGGACGGTCCTGGGCTTCGTCGAGGGCACGGCGTGAACTTCGGCGCGACGCCCACGACCGCTCGCCGGACACCAGCGGAGGCGGTTCGCCCAGGGGGCGACGGCACCGGGGCGAGCAAGGCTCCGCGTCACCGCGTAGCACCGGATAGCACACCCCGCTAGCATGGGGGCATGAGCACACAGCCCGAGATCACCCAACGCGACCTGCGCACCAGGTCGAAGGAGATCATGGACGCCGTCCAGGGCGGCCGCTCCTTCATCGTCACCCGCGACGGACACCGCATCGGCGAGCTCATCCCTCTGCGCCGGCGCCGCCGCTTCGTCCCGCGCGGGGAGTTCGCAGCCATGTCCCGCACCGCCCCTGACCTCTCTCTGGACGCCTTCCGCGCCGACCAGGACGCGACCGCAGAGCACGGCACGGACGACCCCTATGCCCGGTGAGCACCAGCAGGGCCTTCTCGACACCAACATCATGATCCTGCGCCGTTGGATCGACCCGGAGGAGCTGCCGGCGGAGATGGCGATCACCGCCGTCACCCTGGCCGAGCTGTCCGCCGGACCTCACGAGGTCCGCAGCAACACCGAGCAGGACGACTACGACGAGCACGCCGAGCGGGCCCGCAGAATCGACGTCGTCCAGCGGGCGGAGAACGAATTCGATCCCCTCCCCTTTGACGCGGAGGCCGCCCGGGTCTACGGCCGCGTCTGCGCCGCCGTCATCAGCGTGGGACGCAAACCCCGGCGCCGGGTCGCCGACCTGATGATCGCCTCGATCGCCATCGCCGAGGGTCTCCCCCTCTACACCACCAATCCCGACGACTTCAGAGGCCTCGACGCCCTCCTCACCATCGCCCCCGTCACCCGGCCGAGAGTTCTCCACGACCGTTGACGGCGAGGCCTATCAGCGGTTGACGGTGGAGCGCCGCACGCCCCTGCCCCATCTGCGCCCGGGCAAGCGCGGTCACCCGAGCGGTTCTGGGAACGTGAGGCCGGCCGAGGTGGCGCTTCATCGGTTCACGGCCTGGATCTCCTGGACGACGACATTCTGAGTTGCACCGAACTCGCCGTCGGGGAGGTCACCTCCGGCCCCACCGCTCCCAGTCCAGTGGATCTCCCACGTGACCGTCGCCTGAAGCGGGAATGTGCCGTCGCCCGAGGAACGCAGGTACTTCACTCCGCACGGTGGCGTGGCATCCGCCTTGCCCTTCGCGTACGGCGCACCGATGCGACCATCGTTGATTTCGCATACGCCCGACGCGGGATACGTCTCGGCATCCGGGGTGCCCGGCTTGATCTCCAGTGAGACCGGCTCCGCCGTGGCCGTCGCATTGATACCGATGGCCTCCACGGACGCGGTGACCGAAACGGGCTTGAACTCGGCACCGTCCAGCCACGCCCACGTCGGCAGGTTCACCTTGGTCGCTTCTGTCGGCGCCAGTGTCACCTCGGTGCCCGGGACGCGGATCTCCGCGTAGGCGAGTTCGGCGAGGACCTCCGGGGTGACGGCGTTCTCGATGTCTGCGGGCGGGGGGTCGCCCGTGTCGACCCAGAAGTAGTCCTTGTCACACGAGTCCCAGCCCGGCGGGTAGCTCTTGTTCACGTACGTCCCCCACCAGTAGCCCTTGCCGGTCTTGTCCTTGTTGAAGCCCTTCTTCTCGTCCTTGGCGTTGTACTTCTCCCGCTGCTTGGCGTCCCACTCGTACCCCGTAGAGCCGACCTCCCAGATCGGTTCCAGATACTCTTGGAGCTGCTTCGGCGTGTACTTGGGGGCATACCAGCAGGCCGGCGGCGACCACGAGGTGGTCGACGTCACCGCACCAGCTGAATCGCCGCTACCGTTCTTCGAATGATCGAAGACGACACCTTTGACCATTACGGAGACGGATCCATCCTCGCCAGTGTCGGCGCGCTGTTCTGTCTCCCCGTCCGTTCCGCCACCGAAGCCCTTTTCCGCGTGGGCTGGGCCAACAGCACAAAGCATCAGGGTGGCCAGGCCAACAGGCAGAACCAGAAATCTACTTCGCTTCATGGCTGGCACTTTGAGCTCCCCCGCTCCGAAACCAGTCGCTCCGTAACCCAGACGCCCTTGCCGTTCTTGCGCAGAGTGCCTGCATACAGGACGTAGCTGTCTTTCGTCACCGATGTGACGTCAGTCTTCCCCGTCTTAAGGAACTTGTTGAACGCCTTACTCTGGTCCTCGCAGTACACAAGTGAAGCGGTACCGTCGCCCTTGACGTTCACGCTCTCACCGTAGTAGCGAGTCATGCCGGTCGTACGCGCCTTGTGATCAATGAAGTCCTGGATGTACTTCTGGCTTCCAGCGGCAGCTTCGCCTTCGGAGTAGAAGCGATAGGCCTCGTGAAGCGGGTCCTGCTCCGCAATGGCCATGTCCACGGCCCTGATGCGCTGTTCGGCATCATGCAGCACGGCATCCTTGACTGGATCACCGGTCTTGTCCCACTCGAACTTGTACGTCACATCGGTCGGCAACTCGATCTTCGGCCGGTCCGCCTCAGCCGGAGCGGACTCGCTGGGTGACGTCGACGGCTCGCTGCCTGTGTCAGCACCTGCGATCTTGTCCTTCTCGTCGGAGGAACTGTCGTCGCCTCCGCACGCGGACAGCGTCAGGGCCGCAGCGGCGGTCAGCGTGAGCGCTGCGAGTAGGGAGGGGCGGCGGCGAGTCACGGTGGGCTCCTGGGTGGGACGAGGGTTCTCTTCAGCGAAGTAACGCTATCCACCAGGGCCGAGGGACACCAGAGGAAACCTGCCTCCCTGCAGTCGCCTGCGAGCTAAAGCAGCCGCGGAGCAGGCGTCTTCGGCCGGAGAAGCGGCTCACCAGGAAGGTGCCGCTGCCCGAACGATCAGACGACAGATCCGCCTCACCCAGCGGAGCAACAGGAGGTCGACGGGTCGCCTCCCATCACCCGGCAGCTGGTCCGGTACCCCTGTCGTCGAACTGTCGTGCCTTGTAAGTTTCCGTGTGCATACGGTTGTTGTTGATGCGCGTGGGCTGACGGGGGTTGCGTGATGGTGGGCCACAGGCCGAGTGACTGGCATGTCCTGGACCTGGACAAGGACCCGACCCCGGGGGATCCGCAGCGAGTGCGCACGCTCGCGAGGACACTGCACGACTTCGCCGACGACGTGTCGGAGGCGTTGCGTCTGGTGAAGGGCATGGCCGGGGAGTCGACGCTGGCGGAGTGGGCGGGCAAGTCGGCGACGGTCTTCAAGGAGGAGTTCTCCGGGGTTCCGAAGAACTTGAAGAAGCTGGAGAAGTCGTACGGGATGTGCGGCGACGCCCTCGCCGACTTCTGGCCGAAGCTGGAGCGCGCCCAGACCCTCGCCGACAAGGCGCTGGTCAAGGCACGCGAGGCACGCGACGACCTGTCCTCCGCCCATTCGAAGCTGTCCTCGGCGGACTCGTGGGTGACGCGGGCGTCGAAGGAGGCCGACAAGTACAAGGACGACCCCACCGGCAGCAAGTCCGACGCCGACAAGCCGGACGAGGCGAAGGTCCGCGCTGCCACCCGTGACGCCCAGCACGCCAAGACCGCGCAGACCAACGCCCAGTCGGCCGTCGACTCCGCCCAGGGCGCCCTGGACGCGGCGAAGAAGATGGCCGAGGACGCGCGCAAGATGCGTGACGACGCCGCCCGCGAGGCCAAGAGCAAGATCGACGAGGCGTCCGACGCCGGCATCCAGAACCGGTCGTGGTGGGAGGACGTCGGCGACTGGTTCTCCGACAACTGGGACAACATCGTCGCGGTCTGCAAGGTCGTCGTCGCGGTCGTCGGCATCGTGGCGATGATCATCGGCGGACCGATCCTGGGCGCGATCGTCCTGGTCGCCGCCCTCGTCGTCCTGGCCGACACGCTCTACAAATACAGCAAGGGCCAAGCGTCCCTGTGGGACGTGGGGCTGGCGGCGCTGGACTGCATACCCGGCATGAAAGGCCTGACCACCCTCGGCGGACTCGCCAAGGGTCTCAAGACCGCCGGCGCAATGGGCCTCAAAGGCATGACCGCAGGACTGAAAGGGCTCGGCAAGAGCGCCCGCGGGATGCTGACCAACGGCGCCAAGGGCGCCTACAACCGGCTCAGGAGCGTGATCCGCAGCAAGGGCAGTGACCCCGTCGACATGGCTACCGGCGCCATGTATCTGTCACAGCTCGATGTGGAACTTCCTGGCTCTCTTCCTCTGGCCTTCACACGCCGCGTCGCCTCTGACTACCGATGCGGCTGGTGGTTCGGCCCGACCTGGGCCTCCACCATCGACCAGCGCCTCGAGATCGACGAGGCGGGCATCGTCTTCGTCACCGAGGACGGACTCCTGCTGGCATACAAGCATCCCGGCGCCCCCCACAAGCCGGTACTGCCAGACGCAGGCCCGCGGTGGCCTCTCGTCCTCGGGAAGGACGGCGGTTACCGAATCGACGATCTGACAGGTCGGGTCCGCCACTTCGCCCAGCCCTCCGGCGACGGCATCGCACTGCTCGCTCGTATCACCGACCGCAATCAGCACACGCTGCACTTCGACTACGACGCCGAAGGGGCTCCCTCGGCCATCCGCCACTCCGCCGGATATCACCTCGGTCTGACGACTGACGACGGAAGGGTCGTCGCTCTGACCCTGGTCGGGGCCGGTGAGAACGGTTCAGACGTGCTCGTCAAGCGCTACGGCTACACCGACGGCAACCTCACGGAGGTCTACGACTCCTCCGGGCTCCCTCTGCGTTTCGCCTACGACGAGCGGCTCCGCGTGGTCTCGTGGACCGACACGAACGACAGCCGCTACTCGTATACCTACGATGACCGGGACCGCTGCGTCGCGGAAGGCGGTGAAGCCGGGCACATCACCGTCACACTCGATTACGACGGCCAGAGCCCCGAGTGGCCGGGTTGCCTCATCACGACCCTCACTACTGCCGAAGGCGCGGTCAGCCGCTTCGTCGTCAACGGTGCAAGCCAGGTCACTGCCGAGATCGACGCCCTTGGCGGCACGGTGCTGACGTCCTACGACGAACACCATCACGTCGTATCCCGGACCGACGCGCTCGGTCACCGAACGACACTCAGCCGGGACGGCTCCGGTCGGCCCACGGAGTTGGTCCGTGTGGACGGGGCGGCATTCCGCTTCGCGTACAACTCGGAAGACCTCCTCGAGAGGATCGAGCGACCCGACGGAGGTGCATGGCGCCGAGAGTACGACGACCGTGGCAACTGCACAGCCCTGGTGGATCCTTCGGTGGCAGTCACCCGGTTCACCTACGACTCCGACGGAGCTGTCAGAGAGGTGACCGATGATCTCGGCGGCGTACGGACGGTGCGCTGTGACGCCGCCGGCCTGCCCATCGCCACGACGGACACCCTGCGCGCCACCACCACATGGCGGCGGGACGCCTTCGGCAGAGTTGTTGAGTACTTCGACCCCCGAGGCCGGATCACCCGGCTGACCTGGACCATCGAAGGCCGTCTGACGGGGCTGACGACGCCCGACGGTCAGACCGAATCGTGGACCTACGACGGAGAGGGTAACTGCACGAGCCACACCACTCCGGCCGGTGCAACCACCTGCTTCGAGTACACCCACTTCGACCTGCCATCGGCGCGCATCGGCCCCGATGGGGCGCGCTACGAGTTCCTCCATGACCACAACCTGAGACTTGTCCAGGTGACCAACCCTCACGGACTGGTCTGGACCTACGAGCACGACGCGGCAGGGCGACTTGTGGCGGAGACTGATTTCGACGGACGCCGTCTCTCGTACACCCATGACGCGGCCGGGCGCCTCACCTCACGCACCGACAGCTCCGGCCACACCGTGAATTACGTCTATGACTCCGTCGGTGACCTGGTGGAGAAGCGCTGCGCCGAACGCGTCACCCACTTCGCCTACGACCTGAACCGACATCTGACGTCGGCCACGACCCCTGGTGCGGAGCTGATCCTCACGCGCGATGCCAACGGCAACGTCACTTCTGAGACGGTCAACGGCAGACAGACGACGTATGCGTACGACCCGCTGGGGCGAGTGACCCGCCGCACGACACCGTCCGGGGCTACGAGCACGTGGCGCTACGACGCGGCAGGCAACCGCTCGCGACTCGACGCTTCGGGTCATGACCTGCAGTTCCAACAGGACTGGTCTGGCCTGGAGACCGCCCGGCTGACCAGGGGCGGCACCGTATTCACCCAGACGTACGACGACCTGGGGCGACTTACGACACAGGGCCTTGTGCGCGGCGAACAGGGTTTGATGCACCGGGAGTACGCCTACGCAACCGACGGAAACCTGATCGGCGTACAAGACTCCCATTCCGGGGCCCGCCGGTTCGAACTCGACGCGGCTCACCGGGTCACGGCGGTGAGTGCTGAACAGTGGTCCGAACGCTATGCCTACGACGAGGCGGGCAACGTGACGGCTGCGTCGTGGCCCGACCGCCATCCCGGCGCGGAGGCGACCG
Organism: Streptomyces sp. NPDC058534; assembly: GCF_042717365.1. NCBI lineage: Bacteria > Bacillati > Actinomycetota > Actinomycetes > Kitasatosporales > Streptomycetaceae > Streptomyces > Streptomyces sp. NPDC058534. The sequence continues at coordinate 54,159 of NZ_JBHXNW010000050.1, read as the reverse complement.
GCTCCCGCGCCTACACGGGGACGCGGATCACTCGGGCGGGGCGAACGCGCTACTCCTACGATGCTTCGGGCCGCGTCGTGGCGCGTCGGAAGAAGCACCTCTCGCGTGGGGCGCAGACGTGGTGCTACAGCTGGGACTGCGAGGACCGGCTGACATCCGTCCGTACTCCGGACGGCACCCACTGGCGCTACGTCTACGACCCGCTGGGCCGGCGCCTCGCCAAGCAACGACTGGCACCGGACGGCGAGACGGTGGCTGAGCAGACCGACTTCACGTGGGACGGAGCCGTTCTGTGCGAGCAGACGGCCGACATAGGGGGCGGGGCACGTCGCGTGGCCACGACGTGGGATCACGACGGCTTCCATCCCGTCGCACAGACGGAACGCATCCTTAGCGCTGACACGTCCCAGCAGGAAATCGACTCCCGCTTCTTCTCCATCGTCACGGACCTGGTCGGCAGCCCGACTGAGCTTGTCGACGAAGAGGGAAACATCGTCTGGCACAAACGGTCCACACTCTGGGGCGTCACTGCGTGGAACGCCGACGCCACCGCATACACACCCCTCCGTTTCCCCGGGCAGTACTACGACCCCGAGACGGGCCTGCACTACAACTACTTCAGGCACTACGACCCCGAGACGGCCCGTTATCTCACGCCGGACCCGCTCGGCCTGGCACCGGCGCCCAATCCGGTCACGTATGTGGATAATCCGCACACCGGTGTCGATCTTCTCGGCCTGAGCCCCTACTACAGCGAAATCGCACCCAACGGACAGCGCGGACCCGCCTACGCCGTTGTCACCCCTCAGACGCTGGACGACGCTGCTGCCAACCTCATCGGCAGTCCGCCTGGACGAGGCGCGCGCTATGCCCCTCCGGGGTTCCAGGGTGGGGGTGCCGGGCACTCGCGCGGGCACTTGATCGGGCAGCAGTTCGGTGGCGATGGAAGAGACATGCGGAACATCGTCACCCAGGGGTCCAGTCAGAACAACGGCCCCATCTCAGACGCCGAAGACCTCATTGCCGATCACGTAAGAGGCACGGGCAACACTGTCACCATGAGTGTGACTCCCGAGTACGCAAACGGGGGCAGTGTCCCCAGTCACGTGCTCATCGAGGCCGTCGACGACGTCGGCTGGTCCTTCAGCAGAAGACTGCCCAACATGTAGAAGGAAATCTGATCATGGACACCGCGGATGCCGCCTTGTCTCGCCTCAGTACACTGTGCCCCCCTCCGGCTCGCCCGGCACTCGGTCGGGCCACCGGACACATCACGATCCCGGCCAGCCATAAGGCACTGATCGAAACATATGGAACGGGGTGTTTCGATGAATTCCTGTGGATTTTCGCGGAGGGCGCCCAGAGTGGCCAGCTCGACATCCCCGAGCGCACCCGCGACCTGCGGACCGTTCTACAAAGAAAGAAACTCAACGCAATCCATGACGATCTGGGCGAGCAAAAATTCGATGCCGACGATCTCATCCAATGGGGGGTGACTGACAATGCCGATCTATTGACCTGGATCGCTCGTGGGAGTCCGGAGGAGTGGCCGACCGCGATCATCCAGGCGGGGCAGTTGCGTGCAGTCGTCTCCCCACGCAGTTCGACGGCGACGGTCCTCGACCTACTCACGCGTGCGACGGTCGTTCCGTTCTTCCCACCCGACTTCCCCGCCGATCGTCCTGAGTTCTCCACGAACCCCTACGGCTGACCCACCAGGGCTCGACCCCTGCAGGCAGTCCGCAATCCGCAGGGCGGTCGGACCTCAGCATGCTGGCAGCATTTCGCGTGCCAGGGAACGGTATGAGCGGAATGAGTAAATGGTAGATGTAAGTGCGGAAGTGAACCAGCTGTCCGAGCTCGACGAGCTCACCGGCCCCGCGGCGGCGGCCGTTCTCGACGCTGCGCACTGGGCTGGACATCGCAGGAATCCGGCGAAGGAATGGCCGACGACCTGGCGGCGCGGCGACGCCCATGCGTGGATCCAGGGAGACGGACCCGTGGTTCAGGTGGAGTTCACCGTCTGGCACCGAGACGTCGATGAAGAGCGGCCGATCCGGACCCGTACATCGACGACCTTTATGACGCTGCTTCCGCAGAACTTCCGGGCCTCGTCGCCCAGCTCGAATCAGGGGCCCTCGGAGCCCGGCTGGAGAGCACCGACGAGGATCTGACGGTCGGCTCGGACTATGTCGATCACACCGCGTGGCGGATCTCGGACAAGGTCGTCCTGGCAGGAGCCAAGCACGACGACACCGACATGCCCGTACAACTGGTCGTGGTGGTACGCAACTACGGCATCGACGCGGAAGGCGACGGCGGAGAGTGGCTGTAGCGGGCGCGTGAGCTCGAGGAAACCAACACTGCGGCCCCGGCGGGTGGCCGACCACGAGGAGGACACCGGGAGGGGACGGGCGGCGCTGACAGGACGGGGACGTCGGTGGGACGTTCCGAATACGGATGCCCATCGACGTGGCCACGCAAGGCCATCGGCTCGTCGGCAGCCTCACGCCGTATCAGCGGTTCACGGCCTGGATCTCCTGGACGACGACGTTCTGCGTTGCACCGAACGCTCCGTCGGGGAGATCACCTCCCGCGCCGCCGCTGCCGGTCCAGTGGATCTCCCACGTGACCGTCGCCTGAAGCGGGAATGTGCCGTCGCCCGAGGAACGCAGGTACTTCACTCCGCACGGTGGCGTGGCGTCCGCCTTGCCCTTCGCGTACGGCTCACCAATGCGACCGTCATTGATTTCGCATACGCCCGAAGCCGGGTAGGTCTCGGCATCCGCGGTTCCCGGCTTGATCTCCAGTGAGACCGGCTCCGCCGTGGCCGTCGCCTCGATACCGATGGCCTCCACGGACGCGGTGACCGAAACGGGCTTGAACTCGGCAACGTCCAGCCACGCCCACGTCGGCAGGTTCACTTTGGTCGCCTCGGCGGGCGCAAGTGTCACCTCGGTTCCCGGGACGCGGATCTCCGCGTAGGCGAGTTCGGCGAGGACCTCCGGAGTGACGGCGTTCTCGATGTCGGCGGGCGGGGCATCGCCCGTGTCGACCCAGAAGTAGTCTTCGTCACACGAGTCCCAACCCGGCGGGTAGCTCTTATTGACGTACGAGCTCCACCAATAGCCCTTACCGGTCTTGTCCTTGTTGAAGCCCTTCTTCTCGTCCTTGGCGTTGTACTTCTCCCGCTGCTTGGCATCCCACTCGTACCCCGTAGAGCCGACCTCCCAGATCGGTTCCAGGTACTTCTGCAACTGCTCGGGGGTGTACTTGGGGGCGTACCAGCACGGTGGCGGCGTCCAGGACGTGGACGAGGTCAACGCCCCCGCAGAACCACCGCTGCCGTTCTTGGAGCGATCGAACACCACACCGCCGACGGTGACCCCGACAGTGCCCTCGGGGCCGGTCTCCGCACGCTGTTCCGTTTCCGTGTTCTGCGTGCCGTCCAGAATATCGTCCGCTCGTGCCGAGCCGGGCAGGGCGAGAAATGAGAAAGATGCGCCGACCATGACGGTGATCGGTAGCACTCTCATCGCACGGGTCAGGGCTGGCACTTGGCACTCCCACTCTGCGAGACGACCTTCTGAATCTGCCACACGCCTTCACTGTTCTTCCGGAGTGAGGTGTGGTAGATGACGTAGCTCTTTGCGGTTACCTCAGTTTTCCTGACCTTGTTGGTCTTGAGGTACTTCACATACGCCTTGCCCTGGTCCTCGCAGTATGTGAAGGACGCCGTACCGTCATCGTCGACCGTTACTTCCGGGGCGTAGAAGCGGTAACTCCCTGTGAGCCCCGCCTTCTGATCAACGTAGTTCTGAATGAACTCCTGCGTACCGGCCGCGGCCTCGCCCTCGTAGTAGTAGAGGTATGCCTTGTCGAGTGCGTCCTGGTTCACGATGGCCAGGTCCACGGCCTTGATGGACTGCTCACTGTCGGCAAGCACCGCATCCTTGTCCTTGTCGCCCGTCTTGGGCCACTCGAACTTGTAGGAGAGGTCCGAGGGCAGTTCGATCTCCGGTCGGTCCGCCGTCGACGGTTCGGACGTGTCCGGTGAGGCCGACGGGGTAGAACTGCCCGTGTCCGCGCCCGCGATCTTGTCCTTCGCGTCGGAGGAGCTGTCGTCGCCTCCGCATGCGGACAGCGTCAGGGCCGCAGCGGCGGTCAGCGTGAGCGCTGCGAGTAGGGAGGGGCGGCGGCGAGTCACGGTGGGCTCCTGGGTGGGACGAGGGTTCTCTTCAGCGAAGCAACGCTATCCACCGGGCTCCGGCCGCACCAGGGTGAAACCTGTATCCCCGCGGTGCCCTATGGGTCCAAATCAGCCTTACGTGTGGCTTCTTCGGCCATAACTGTTGCGTAACACGAGAGGGTCCGCACTCCGGTTGCAGGGTCCCGGTGTTGTTCCAGAACATTTCGTAGAGGAAGCAGCAAAGGCTCAGGACGTGGCGGGGAGGCGTGTCGGGATGGGGCGGCGGCTATGGCGGGACGGGACGGGTGTCCTGGTGGTGGAGGGGGAGGCCGGGGTGCCTGGAGTGCGGGTGCCGCTGGAGATTGCCCGGTCGTACCGTGCGCGTGCCCGCGGGTTGTTGGGGCGGGGCTCCCTTGACGGGGCGATGCTGCTCACTCCCGCCGGCAGCGTGCACACCTTCCGGATGCGGATGGCCATCGACGTGGCCTACCTCGACCGGCGGTTCCGCGTCATCGCCGTACGCACCATGCGGCCTGGCCGGCTGGGGCTGCCCCGGCTGCGTTCCCGGCATGTGCTGGAGGCCGAGGCCGGGGCCATGGCCGGGTGGGGGGTGCGGGTGGGGGCGCAGATCCTCGTCGTCGAAGGGTAGGGGCAGGTTGCATCCGTCGGGGGCACGGCCACTGACACCGTATGAGCTGTCCAGCCCCGCTGAGCCGGCTGCCTCTACGTCTCGCCAGGTGCGGCCGCTGTGCGACCGGCCGACTCACCTCGTTGTCAGTTGGAAACGATGTCGAGGACGACCGTCCCGTCCGCTCCGGCAGCTACCTGAATCACCACAGCGTCGGGGCGGGGGGCCGGCCTGGTGCCGTCGCCCAGACCGCCGCAGGAATTGCCGCTGCCGTTGCCACGGAGAACGGTGAGGCACCCCCGCCCCGGACCGCGAGCACTGCCCTTGGACTGGCCTTGACCTGACTCGACCGTGTAGGCGACCTCGTTCGGGCCGACCTCGGTGACGCGCAGGGTCGCCGCTCCGGACGGGCCGCGGAAGTGGACCGTGACCGGCTCGGGCACCAGGATCTGACAGTCACCGTCCGCGCAGGCGCCGATGTCGCGCCCGTCCGCCGCCGACGGCGAGGGGCGCGTGGTGACAGTGCCGTCGGCGACGGAGCCGGACGAGGGTGGAGGCGAGGAGGATTGCGCCGACCCGGTCTTCGCCCCTTGACCATTCTGCGAGGGCACCCCGTCGGCCTCGTGCGAGCCGTCGCAGCCGGTTGTCGTCACCAAGGTCAGCAGCGCCACGATGAGGAGAGACCTGCCTGATGACGTCGCTGCCATCGCCCTCTCCCCCAGCGTTGCCCGCTGCCTCGGTGCAGCCCTCGCCGACCAGCATTCCCAAGTCACTCGGTCAGTATGTCCGGGCGCGGGCGCAGCCTCACGCCAAGTACTGGCGGGCCCGGTCCCTCGGCAGCACAGCCCACATGCGCGTTCCGCCTCCCGGTTCGCGGGCGTCGCCGAAGCCCCAGTCCCCGCGGCACGCCCGGACCACGCAGGCCATGACCCGGAGCGCCGACCTGCGCCGGGCTTCACAGGCGGCCGCGAGGCGGGGGTGCGTGTGGCGGGCGTGGCCGTCGTAGAGGATCACCCGGAGTGCCTCGTCGCGGTAGCGCAGCGCGATGTACACCTCGGCGGTGGGTGTGAAACGGCAGGCACAGGCGACGAGTTCACTCATCACCTGCACCGCGGCCTCGGTCATGCCTTCCAGACCGTGCGTCCGGAGGATGGTGCGCGTCGCCGCGCGAGCTACGGACGCGCTCTGCGGGGCGGCGGGGAGGGTGAGGCTGTACGCCAGGGCTTCCGGGCGCGGCTGCCCGGGGAGCGGGTCGTCGGGGAGTGGGGCGAGACAGGTCGTGAGGGACGCAGGCATGGCAACTCCTCGTTTTGATGGGGTGGTTGATGTCGGCCCGGTGGCTCGTCCCCCTGACGCGAGTACACCCCTCCCAGGGCAGGAGAGTGCGGGCAGGCTCGCGCGATGCCTTTCCGGGTCGATGCGGGTCGTAGTCGACCTGTCACCGAATGTACGGGCAGACAGGGAACGTGTGCCACCTTCTTGAGGAAATTGTCTCCAACGAGTTGGATCGACTGGGGTACTGAGGGCAGACTGGAGGTCGGCCAGGGGGAGGAAGGCGTCGAATGCCAACACGTGCAACACCCACCGTGCGACAGCGGCGAGTGGGTGCAGAGCTGCGCAAGCTACGCATGGCGGCGGGGCGGAACACGGAGTACGCCGCCGGGCTGCTCGGACTGGACAGGACGAAGGTCTCCAACATGGAGGCGGGTGTCCGCGCCATCTCCCCCGAGCGCATCCAGATACTCGCCAGCGACTACGAATGCAGGGATCAGGTGTACATCGACGCACTGATCAGCATGGCTGAGTCGCGCAAGCGCGGCTGGTGGGATCACTACAGGGGCCAGCTTCCGCAAGGTCTACTGGACGTAGCTGAGTTGGAGTGGTTCTCCACACGTCTGCGGAGCCTGCAGACGGTGCACATCCCTGGGCTCCTGCAGTTGAGCGGATACGCCCGCGCCGTATTCGATTCCGCACTACCGCCCCTGCCCAGGTCGGAAGTCGAGCTACGCGTTGCGTTGCGCATGCAGCGGCAGAAGGTCCTGGATCACGACAGCGCTGTCGAATACGTGACCTACGTGCACGAATGCGCGCTGCACATGCAGTTCGGGGGGCGGCGGAACACACGGGAGCAGTTGGACCACCTTTGCGAGGTGTCCGAGCGAGACAACGTCGACCTGCGCGTTCTCCCAGTTGAAGTTGGCGCATTTCCCGGTGCAGGGCACGCTGTCCTCTACGCCCACGGCGTGGTGTCCCAACTCGACACCGTGCAACTCGACTCCGCGCATGGCGGAGAGTTCACTCACGCCGATGCGCAGCTTGCGAAGTACGGTGCTCACATGGACTGGTGGCACGCGAGGTCATTTGATCCGCAGCGTTCCCGGGACCTCATTCACTCCATCGCACGTCAACTCTGAGGAGCCGTCATGGCCGACATCAGCTGGGAAGAGCCGTTCTGCGCAGAAGGAAACAACTGCTTTCGCATAGGTACCGACCCCGAAGGCAACGCCTACATCGCCGTCGCCGGGCAGGAGGACCGCCCTCTCACCGACAGCCGTGAAGCTCTCCGGTCGCTCATCCTGGAGATCAAGGCGGGCAAGGCGGACCATCTGCTCTGAGTCGGTCAGTCAGCTTCCCGTGCGGGGGAAGGAGACCTCTACCCTGCGGTTCTTCTTGCGGCCGGCCTCCGTCGAGTTGTCGGCGATGGGGTACTGCTCGCCGTAGCCGCGGACCTCGTAGGTGATGCCGGCGTCGTTCAGGGACTGGGACAGGACGTCGTGTACGGCGTTGGCGCGCTTCTTGGAGAGTACGTCGCCGTGGGCGGAGGAGCCGAGGTTGTCGGTGAAGCCGAAGACTCGGACGCGGGTGGCGTTCTGGGTCTTGATCTCCTCGGCGATTCCGGTGATACGGGACTTCGACTCCGCGCCGAGTTTCGCGCTGTCCTTGCCGAACAGGACCTCCGCCTGGAGCGCGAGGGTCACGCTCGTGTTGGTGTCCTCGCGGCGTTCGTCGCCGCTCTGTTCCTCCACGACGGACTTGATGTCCAGCACCTTCGCCTGCGCGAGCGTGGCCCCGTCGGGGAGCTTCAGGTCCGGGTCGTTGGGGTCCACGTCCATGGGGGCGGAGGCGGAGGGTTCGGTGCCCGGGGGGTCGTTGGGGTCGTCGTCGGCGTGGGAGGTCGTGGTGCCGTAGATGGTCGTGGCGAGTACGAGCGTGACAGCGGCTGCCAGGCGCGGGGGTGAGGTCATGGCGGGCTCACCCCGAGATTTCGATGGTGCCGGTCGTGAACATGGGCAGTTGAAGTGTCACCTCGGTGGCATCGGCCGGGGGCGCAGGGAACTGCATGAAGACCGGCAAGGTCTCGCCTGTCTTCATCGCTGGGAAGTTGGTGGTCGTGAGTGGGCGCCCGTCCGTGTCACGCAGCACGTAGTAGCGCTTCTTGCCCTTGGAATCCACCAGGGTGGCGCCGCCGAGAGAGCTGCCGTTCCGGATGATCTCGGTCTCGTTTCCGCTCAGTTGGGCGGGAACGTTGACGGTTTTGCTTCCATCGTTCTTCAGATCGCCGCTCACCGTGATGAAGCCCCCCGCATCTCGTTGTGCGGCGGTGACTTTGAGGAACAGACCGTTGGGGCCCTTCAGCTCGGCCAGGGTCTCCTCCGAGTCTCCCTCCTGGGCATCCGGCTGGGCCTCACTGCTCTTGGAGGAGGACGACGAAGCCTCCGGTTTGTCGTCGTCGCCTCCACCACCACAGCCCACCAGGGCGAAGGCCAGCACGACCGCGACGGGCCAGGCGGCCAGTCCTCCGCGGGCCCTTGTTGTGAACCGAATGCTCATGTCTCCGCTTCCTTCGTCCTCGTCGTTCGCTTGTCAGCTGTCGGCCAGATGGACATAGAACAGGTCCTCGGGTTTCGGTAGGTCCGAGAGATCATCCGGCTTCAACTCCCACTCCTCGCCGCCCTGGCAGGAGAGCCTGGGCAGCGCGTCGTCGGCAGAATCTTCGGCGAGCGGCTTGAACGAGCAGCGGGCCTCGATGACGGCGGTCGCGGTCTCGGTCGCCGTCTGGCTTTCCGTGCCCGGCACGATGGTGTCCCCCACGGTGTCGTTGGTCTCGGCGACGACCGTGTAGCCCAGGAGTCCGTCCGGTTCGCAGTCCACGCTCGCGTCGTTGCGTGCCGCCAGCTCATGAGCCCGCCAGCACGCACTCGGCAACGGCGCCCTGCCCTCGAAGATGTCCAGCCATGTATCGGGCTCCAGCACGTTCTCGAGCCATTCGTCCGCAAGACCGTCCCGGGTCTCCATGGCCGCCGCGAGAGCCGCGGCGTCGGCCGCCGTCTGTGCCTCACTGCGAGTCGCGGCGGCCTGGCCGACCGCGAAGTACGCGAACGCGAGAAAGAGCAGGCCCCCCACCACCGTGATGTAGATGGGGAATGCCTGCCCTGCGTCACAGTTCCGGCGAGAAAGCCTCAACCGCCGGTTACCTCGGTGATCTTGTCCTTGATCGCGTTGTAAATCGTCTGCCCGATATCCGTCCCCGTGATCGCCAGCACGATCGCCACCACCACCGCGATGATCCCCAGGTACTCCACAGCCGTCTGGCCCTTGTCGTTGCGGGCGGCGGCGCGGGTGTGCAGGTGGGCGGTGGTGGTGTGGAGCCAGTTGGTCATGGTGTTCCCCTCCAGGGTGGACGGCTGCTGTGGGTCGGTCCATCGAGGTCGCCCCGGGCGCGCGGTGGATGTGGGGGGCGGGTCGCCGGCCGGTCGTGCCGGGTATCGTGTCGTCCACGAACTCCACCCCCCTCGCGCTCCGTTGGGACCCCGACCTGTCGGGAGTACCAGACAACGACTCTCCCACAGCAGATTGCAAGTGCGAAAGGTATTGCACGGAAGTAGCCCCACTGGGCCTTAGATCATTGGTTGTTGACGTCATCGCTTCGTGTGCAGTCGCACCGTGATGGTTTACGCCGCCCCCTTTCACCGGCCGCGTCATCGACATGACGTTCTCCCCCCTCCCTACTCGCCCGTGATCGTTCCGAAGTCCGTCCCCGAACCCAGGATCAGGCCCGCGCCGAGGAGGATCATCGTGGCCGGGACCATGAAGGTCGTGATCATCATCGTGGCCTTGGGGACGGCTCGCGCGGCCTTGCGGCGGGCGTTCTGGGCGTCGGTGCGGCGCATGTCCTTGGCCAGGGAGACCAGGGTCTCGACGATGGGGGCGCCCAGTTCCTCGCCCTGCTGGAGCGCTGTCACGAACATCGCCACCTGTTCGGAGTCGTTGCGCCGGCGCAGCTTCGCGAAGGCCTGGCGGCGGCTCATACCGAGGTCCATCTGGCGTAGCGTGATGCGGAGTTCGTCCGCCCAGGGGCCCTCGTAGCGCATCGCCACGCGGTCCAGGGCCTGGCGGAAGCCGAGGCCCGCGCTCACCACGACCGCCAGTACGTCCAGGAAGTCCGGGAGCGTGCGCTCGATGACGTCCTTGCGGATGCGGATCGCCGACCATATGCCGACCTCCGTCCAGAACGCGCCGAAGGCCAGGAGGAGGAGGGCGACCACGAACTGGCCACGGAGGAGGAAGACCAGGAAGCCCACCGCGCCCAGGCAGCCGTAGACCGCGCGGCGGGCGGCGTAGCGGTCGATGGTCAGGCCGCCGGGGTTGCCCGCCAGGTCGATCCTGCGGCGGTACCTGGCCACCAGGGCCGGGCCCATCAGGCGCAGGACGGCGGGTGCGTAGCGCATGCCCATGCGGTCGATGAGGGAGTCCACCGGGCCGGTGCGGGTGGAACCGACCTCCAGGGCGAGGGCGAGGTCGTCGGGGAGTTTGGCCTCGGCCCGGTACATGCGGATGCCCGCGAAGACGCCCCACACGGCCACGCCCATGAGCAGGGCGAGGAGGAGTTCGATTCCCGGTCTCATTCCCGTTCCCATTCCCGTTCCCATTCCCGTTCCCATTCCAGCCCCCTCAGACGTCGATGCGAGAAAGGCGGCGGATGAGGACGAAGCCGACCGCGTAGAGGGCGAAGGCGATGATCACCGCCGCCTGGCCGACCGAGGAGCCCGTCATGCGTTCCAGGGCGCCGTCCTTCACGCCGTTCATCAGGAACAACGAGCCGACGCCCAGGACAGGGACGGCGTACGAGGTCATGTTGACCTGGGAGAGTTGGGTACGGACCTCCCGCCGGGTCTCCTTGCGCTCCTCCAGCGTCTCCGTGAGGTTGCGCAGGGCGCTGACCACCTGGCCGCCCGCGCGGTTGGAGAGGACGAGGGTGGTGACCAGCACGACGAGTTCGCGGGACGGGAGGCGGTCGGCCAGTTCGCCGAGGGCGTCGTCCATCGAGGCGCCGATGGCGAGTTGGTCGGCCACCTTGCCGAGTTCCTCGCCGGCCGGGGCCTCCAGTTCCTCTGCCGCCATGCCGATCGCGGTGCGCAGGGCGAGGCCGGCCTGGGTGGCGTTGGCGAGGATGCGGGCGAGTTCGGGAAGCTGGTTGATGAACTTCTCGATGCGTTTCTGGCGTTGCCAGTTGAGGAACTGGACGGCGGCGCCGATGCCCAGCAGGCCGGCGAGCGGGCCGAAGAAGGGGGCCAGGACGGCCTGGCCCACCAGCCACAGGCCGGCGACCGCCGCCACCATGTAGGCGAAGAACTCGCCGGGCGTGATGTCCAGGCCGGTGGCGGCCAGGCGCAGTTCCAGCTTCCTGCCGAGCTTGGTGCGGCGCAGGCGGCGGTCCAGGGTGGGGAAGCGGCGCCGTCGGCCGGTTACCGGTATCTGCCCGGTGGCCGAGAGGCGGTCGACCAGGGCGGCGCGCTGGGCCCGGCCGGCGGCGTAGGAGTGCAGGCCGACGACCGCCAGGACGCAGGTCAGCAGCGTGATGCCGGTGGTGAGCGTGACGAGCGTTTCCAGTTTCATCCGGCGGTCCTACCTGGCCTCTCGGGTGGTGAGCTGGTCCAGGGAGTGGGCGACGCCGAAGGCCTGCGGGACGGGCTGGTTGGCCATGTAGAGGCGCTCGGCGGTGCGGTGCGGGAGGGGGAAGTACTCGTACGCACCGTGCACGCGGCCGTCCGCGGTCATCGGGCGGGCGTTGAAGCGGGCGACCGTGGCCAGGCGGTACGGCTCGCCCCCATGGCTGGCCAGCAGGGCGATCTCGGTGATGCGGCGGGCGCCGTCGGCGAAGCGGGTGAGCTGGACGACGACGTCGACGGAGCTGTTGATCTGGTCGTGCAGGGCGACGAACGGGATCTCCACGTCCGACATCGAGGCCAGGGTTTGGAGACGCATGAGGGCGTCCTCCGCGCTGTTGGCGTGGACCGTGGCGAGCGAGCCGTCGTGACCCGTCGACATGGCCTGGAGCATGTCCAGGGACTCGCCGCCGCGGACCTCGCCTACGACGATGCGGTCGGGGCGCATGCGCAGCGAGTTGCGGACGAGGTCGCGGATGGTGACGCGGCCCTGGCCCTCGACGTTGGGCGGGCGCGACTCCAGGCGGATGACGTGGGCCTGCTGGAGCTGGAGTTCCGCCGAGTCCTCGATGGTGATGATGCGGTCGGACTCGGGGATCAGGCCGGAGAGGGCGTTGAGGAGCGTCGTCTTCCCGGTGCCGGTCGCGCCCGAGACGATGATGTTGAAGCGGGCCTGCACGAGGCCGGCCAGCAGGTACAGCATGTGTTCGTCGAGCGAGCCGAGGCCGATCAGCTCGTGGAGGGTGAAGGAGCGCGGGAAGCGGCGGATGGTGAGCGTCGCGCCGGTGAGGGAGAGCGGCGGGATGATGACGTTGACGCGCTCGCCGGAGGGGAGGCGCGCGTCCACCATCGGGTTCGACTCGTCCACGCGGCGGTTGACCGTGGAGACGATCCGCTCGATGGTCTGCATCAGCTGGTCGTGGGAGGCGAAGCGGAGGGGGAGCTGTTCGACGCGGCCGCCGCGCTCGACGAAGATCGCGTCGGGGCCGTTCACCATGATCTCCGTGACGGACGCGTCCTCAAGGAGCGGTTCCAGGATGCCGAGGCCGAGGGCCTCGTCCACCACCCGGCGGATCAGCTGGGAGCGTTCGACCGTGGACAGGACCGGGCCCTCGCGGCTGATGATGTGGCCGAGGACCCGTTCCAGGCGGGCCCGGCGTTCGGCCATCGCGAGGGAACTCATCTCCGCGAGGTCGATCTCCTCCAGGAGCTTGGCCCGGTAGGAGGCGACCAGGTGTCCGTCCTCGCCCCGGCTGCCGTGCTCCTCGGGCGAGTGGATGCGTGCGCGCAGGCTCATGCGTCCTCGGCTCCTCGGTCAGTGGTCCAGCGGCATGGTGGCCGTCCGGGTGGCGGGGTCGAAGTCCCAACCGGGGACGATCGAGGGGATGTCGACGGTGGCGGTGACCGTCACCTCGTCGCCGCCGTACGAGGGCGGACAGTCGGTGCCGTCCGCCAGCCAGCTGCTGACGGCCGCCGCGCAGGCGCCCTGGGCGCTCTCCTGGAGCGAGGCGCTGCGGGCCCCGGCGCGGGCGGCCGTGCCGGCCTGCTGGGCGGTGTAGGCGATCAGGCCCAGCTGTACGACGGCCATGCCGACGATGATCAGGATCGGGAGGAAGCCGAGGTACTCGATGGCCGCCTGGCCCCGGTCCCTGTCCCGGCCCCAGCCGCAGTTCCGGTCCCGGTCCCTGACCCTGCCCCTCCCGCGTCGGCACATGGAGTACGCCATCTCAGTCGTCCTCCTCCTCGACGGCCCCCGCGTGCCCGTGCACCGTGAACGGGAAGCTGACGGTGCCCGGGAAGAGGATGGGGACCTCGATGCGCACGTCGGCGGTGACGTAGCCGCCCCCGGTGCCGCAGTCCACACCGGCGCCCCCCTCCCACGCGCCCGGCAGCTTGTCCCGGCCCGCCTCCTGGCAGGCTCCCTGCCTCGCCCCCCGGTCGGCCGCCGTGGCCGCCCGTACCGCCTCGTCCGCAGCATTACCCGCGAGGGTGTACGTGTATCCCACGAGAACGAGCTGCCACAGCACCACCAGCGTGGCGACGATCGCCGGAATCATGCCGAGGAACTCGATGGTCACCTGACCGGAGTCCCGGCGCCTGGTCCGTAACCCGCTCATCCCGCACCGTCCCTCCGGCGCCGGAAGCTCGCCGCACCCCGGTCGCCGCGGAAGCGGCCGTGGCCCTTGCGGGCCTCCTCGGGGGCGCTGACCAGGCCGAGTTCGCCGGCGAGGGCCCACAGGGCCTGTTTCACCGTGCTCCGGGAGTCGAGTTCGTGGACGCGGCCGGCGTCCACGGCGCCCTGGAGTTCCTTGAAGTTGGCGGGGACGGCGGTGCCCGCGATCGCGGTGCCGGTGATCCGCTGGATCAGCGGGGGCTGGATCTCCGTACCCCGCGTGTGCCGGTTGACGACCACGGTCGTCTCCTCCGCCTTGCGGATCTGGAGCCGGTCCCACATCCGCACCGCCCGCTTGGCACCCCGTACGGCGACCACGTCCGGGGTGGTGACCAGGAGCGCGGTGTCGGCCATCTCCACGGCGGCCGCGCCGGCCCCGCCGAGCTGGGCGCCGCAGTCGATGACGACGACCTCGTAGCGGGAGCGCAGGGCGCCGACGATCTGGCGGGCGGCGCGGTCGGTGACCTCCTCGCCGCGTTCGCCCTCGGCGGGGGCCAGCAGCAGGGCGAGGCCGCTGTCGTGCCGGAAGACGGCGTCGGCCAGGACACGCGGGGAGAGGTCGGTGATGGCGGCGAGGTCGGCCACGGAGCGGCGGAACTGGACGTCCAGGAAGGAGGCGACGTCGCCGGCCTGGAGGTCCATGTCGAGCAGTGCGGTGGGCCGGCCCGACGCCTGTGCGGCCAGGGCCAGTTGGATGGCGGTGAGGGTGGTGCCCACGCCGCCCTTCGCGCCGCTGACGGTGACGACGGTGCCACCGGCGCCGGTGAACACGTCGCCGCCGCTGCCCAGGTGCCGGCGTACGCCCACCGACCACTGGGCCACCGCCTGGACGCGGCTGGCGAGTTCCTCGTAGCCGAGCGGGAGGGCGACCAGGCCGCGGGCGCCGTAGTCCATGGCGGCCTGGAAGAGGCCGGGGCCGGGGTCGGAGGTGACGAGGATGACGCCGACGGCCGGGAAGCGGAGGGCGACCTCGCGGATCAGTTCCAGGGCCGGCACCGGGCCGATGCGCTCGTGGACGATCACGACCTCGGGCAGTTCGTCGACGGACTCGGCGGCGAGGCGGGCGAGGGTGTCGACGAGCTGGGTGGAGTCGGCCACCGGGGCCACCGGCTCGGCGTCCGGGAGCTGGCTGAGCAGGGTCGTGATGGACCGTACGGCGTCCGCGTCGCCGACTGCCGGGAGGATCCTCGTGGCCATACGGGCTCTCACTTGTCCTTCGCGAGTTCGTACGTCCGGTCCTTGTCGGGGACCGTGGTGTCGCTGCCGGGCGCGATCAGCGCGAGGCGGACGCGCTGGGCGAACGACTCGGCGTAGGTGATGCGCTGGGCGTCGATGGTGGACAGTGCGAAGGTGATGGGGACGGCGTCGGTGGGCTCCCGGTCGCGGCTGTTCTCGTCGGGCTCCAGCGAGGTGAGTTCGCCGACGTCGATGACCCGGGCGTTGGTGACGATGATCTTGGACTGGGCGGGGTCGCCCTCACGCGCGCCCTCGAAGGTGGCGTACACGTTGACGGCGGAGCCCGGCGTGATCTTGCCGGCCACACCGGTGGCCGCGTCGATCATGATGGCGACCTCCTGCTGCCCGGGCCGCAGGGCGGGCTGGTCGACGATCATGTCGGTCTGGAGCAGCGAGCCCGCCTTGAGCTTCGTCACGGCGATCTTGCCGCGGACCTGGGCGAGGTCGGTGACGGCGTTCTTCGACAGCCAGCGCTCCGGCATCTGGATCTTCTCGAACTGCCCCTCGCCCAGCGGCGTGTAGGGCTCCACGTCCGACTTGAGCCGGTACGCGGCGACCTCCGGTCCGACCTTGGACTTCACGTCGTTGACGACGGACAGCACGCCGGCGAACGCGCCGAGGGCACAGAGGACGGAAAGGATCAGCAGGATGATGCCGCGGCGCTGACGGGAGTTCATGGGCCGTGCAACCTCATTGGGGGAATCGGTCGGACCGGATCGGATGGCGGTGCGGACGGAGCGCTGGGGACCTACCCGGTGAGGGCCCGTCTCTCACGGCGGCGGCCGAGGGCGGGATCGCGGCGGTGGCCGAGGGCGGGATCGGTGCGGCGGCCCAGGGCCTTGGCGCCGGGGGCGTCGTAGACCGGCGGCGTGGCCGAGCAGAACACGCAGCGATCGCCGATGACGTCGATACCGCACCAGTGGCAGACGCTCTGCCGCACCGAGGTGACCAGTTGGTAGAGGACCGAGAGGTCGGGCAGGTAGGCGCAGAACTCGGTCAGCCGGCCGGTCCCCCACCAGCCGGGCGACTCGGCGGGCAGCGGCATCTCGCGCAGGCCCTGCACGCGCCAGGACGGGGCGAGGGTGCCGGTGACCCAGTCGGCGGGGTGCTGCCCCTTGGCGACCAGGAGCCAGGTGCCGAACTCGGGTCCGTCCAGGCCCGCTTCGGGTCCGATCTTCACCAGTTGCGGCACGGGGTGGGCGACGACCCCGAACTGGCTGCCCGGCATCCAGGATCTGGCGTGCGTCTTCAGGCCCACCGGGACGTGGTCGAGCCGGGCGACGGAGCCGAGCAGGGCGCCGGCGTGGATGTAGTGGGTGAGGAGGCGGCCGGCCGAGGCGAGGACGCCGGGGCTGAGGTCGCAGGAGGCCAGCTGGCGCAACTGCCGTGCCAGCACGGCGAGTCCGAGTGGTGGCAGGGACGGCCGGAACAGGGCGATGCGGTCGCTCTCCAGAAGGCCGCGGACGGTGTGCAGCCGTCGCTCCACACCCGCCGGGGCGGCCTGCGAGCACACCACGATGACGTGCCCGTGCTGGTCGAGGAGGGACTGGAACTCGGCCAGCACGTGCGCCAGGGGACGCTGGTCGACGTCCTGGAGCACGAGCGCGGGCAGGGTCCGTTCGTCCTGCGGCGGCAGTGCCATGTCGGCACTGGTCACGGCAATGGCAGTTGGCACGCGCGGCTCCCCGTCTCCCATGCCCGTCGGTCCGCCGGCGTTGCCCCGGCACACCCGGATGACTTCACTGCGTGACTACCCGAGCACTGTATCCACGCGTCTGTGACCGGAGAACAGCGTTTCTCCAGCTGTGGAACAACTTATGTTGCACAAGGTGCGGCAAAACGGGGCAGGTTGAGCATTTTCGCGAGGCGACGAGGCTGGTCCGGACCTACCTCTTGACACCTCAATTGGTCTGGACCAACTTGTACATCAACGTCCCCACTCCCCCACCGGAGGCCCCAGTGGAGCCCGTACGCAGACCGCTCGGCAGACGGCCCGGCAGACGGCTCGGCAGACGGCTCGGCAGACGGACGAGGTTCTGGGCGGGAGCCGTCACCGCCGCGCTCGCCCTCTCGGTCACGGCCGTCGGCCAGGCGTCCGCCGCCGACGTCAACAACGCGAAGAACGCCGGCTTCGAGGCCGGACTGTCCAACTGGACCTGCTCCGCGAACAGCGGTACGACCGTCTCCTCCCCCGCACGCACGGGCTCCGCCGCACTGAAGGCCACGCCGGCCGGGCAGGACAACGCCCGCTGTGCGCAGACCGTCGCGGTCAAGCCCAACTCGACGTACAGACTGACCGCGTGGGTGCAGGGCGGGTACTCCTACCTGGGCGTGACCGGCACGGGCACGACGGACGTGTCCACCTGGACCCCGGACTCGTCCTCCTGGAAGCAGCTGACGACGAGCTTCACCACCGGCTCCTCGACGACCTCGGTCTCGGTGTACACGCACGGCTGGTACGGGCAGTCGGCCTACCACGTGGACGACCTGTCCGTCTTCGGCCCCGACGGAGGCGGCGGCACGGACCCCGACCCCACGGTCCCGTCGGCCCCGGCGGGCCTGAGCGTCTCCGGTACGACGTCCTCGACGGCGTCGCTGGCCTGGAACGCGGTGTCGGGCGCCACCGGGTACAACATCTACCGCGGCGGTACGAAGGTGACGGCGGTGACCGGCACGTCGGCGACGGTGACCGGCCTCGCGGCCTCGACGTCGTACTCCTTCCAGGTCACGGCGACCAACGCGGCCGGTGAGTCCGCGAAGTCGGCGGCGGTGACGGCCCGCACCACGGAGCAGGGCGGCGGCGGGGGCGGCGACCTGCCCAAGCACGCGGTGACCGGCTACTGGCAGAACTTCAACAACGGGGCGACGGTCCAGAAGATCTCCGACGTGCCGGCCGCGTACGACATCATCGCGGTGGCCTTCGCCGACGCGACCACGACGCCGGGCGCGGTGACCTTCAACCTCGACTCGGCCGGGCTCGGCGGCTACACGGTCGACCAGTTCAAGGCGGACGTCCGCGCGAAGCAGGCCGCCGGGAAGAAGGTCATCATCTCGGTGGGCGGCGAGAAGGGCACCGTCTCGGTGAACGACTCCACCTCCGCGACCAACTTCGCGAACTCGGTGTACGCCGTGATGCAGGAGTCCGGTTTCGACGGCGTCGACATCGACCTGGAGAACGGTCTCAACGCGACCTACATGACGCAGGCCCTGCGCGCGCTGTCGGCGAAGGCGGGCCCGGACATGATCCTGACGATGGCCCCGCAGACGATCGACATGCAGTCCACCTCGGGCTCCTACTTCCGTACGGCGCTGAACGTGAAGGACATCCTCACGGTCGTCAACATGCAGTACTACAACAGCGGCACGATGCTGGGCTGCGACGGCAAGGTCTACGCCCAGGGCACGGTGGACTTCCTCACCGCGCTGGCCTGCATCCAGCTGGAGGGCGGCCTCGACCCGTCCCAGGTCGGCCTGGGCCTCCCGGCCTCCACCCGCGCGGCGGGCGGCGGCTACGTCGCCCCGTCGGTGGTCAACGCCGCCCTGGACTGCCTCACCAAGGCGACCAACTGCGGCTCCTTCAAGCCGTCGAAGACGTACCCCGCGCTGCGCGGCGCGATGACCTGGTCCACGAACTGGGACGCGACGGCGGGCAACGCGTGGTCGAGTGCGGTGGGGGCGCACGTACACGGCCTCCCGTAGGGGCGGCTGATCCGGCTCGAGCCCCTGGCGCACGGTGCGTCAGGGGCCTTCCACTTGCCGCGCCCCTGCGGCAGGACGGGAGGCCCGTCCCGCGCCGACGGCCTATGCGAAGTGACTACGTCGTCAAGGCGCCCCGTACGCCGCCGCGCTCGCCCTCGGCAGTGTCGCCCACATCCGCGTGCTGCCGCCCTGCTCCCTCGCCTCGCCGAAGCCCCGTGTGCCGTCGCAGGCGCGGCATACGCAGGCCAGGACGCGGAGCGCTGCGCGGCGGCGGGTGTCGCAGGCTGTGGCTGCGGTAGGGCGCCGGGTGTCGCGACGTGGCTACTGTTCGATGAGGGCCCGGACGTCCTCCGGGCGCTGCCCGGCGGTGACGGCGCAGCCCACGCTCACCGGTGAGAACACGGCCCGGACCCCGCCTTCGGGGTCCGGCTGCCCCTCCTGGGAGAAGGCGCCGCTCGGCAGACCCCAGTAGCCGTCGAGCCAGACCGCGCAAGTGTCCTCGCCGGTGGGGCAGTGCGCACGGACCCGGTCGGCCAGCGGCACTCCCATGGCACGGTCGTTCAGCGTGAGCCGGATGACATCGCGGTCGCCTTCGTCATCCGGGTCGATCCCGACCGCGCCGGCGATGATCCCCAGGCGCTTCGGGTCGAAACGCATGACCACCGGCAGCCGTACGAGTCGCTGGGGAGTGGTGTCCGCGGCCTCGTTGAGCCAGCCCAGCAGGGGGCCGGAGGGAGAGACCGGTGGTCCGGGGACGAAGGTCCGAGGGGGCTGGGACTCGGGCATCGGCATGGTCACGAGATATCCATCGCGTCGTCATCGGCCGTCACGGGTGCCGCCGCCGTCACACCCGAGGCGCCCGTCACGTGAGTGCGCTCGGCACCCTCGCGGGTGGTGTCCGGGTGATTCCAGACCCAGTGCTTGCCGCCCGCGGCTCTGCGCGCTTCGTTGATTCCATCATGGACCATCTCCGGCTTCGCGTCTCCCGCCTTCAGCACCTTGTCCAGCACCGGGCGCTCCACCTGACTGACACACCACAGCCACAGCTGGTCGTCCGACCAGGCAAGCACGTCGGACAGTTTCGAAGTGGCGACCTGCTGCAGGCCCTTCAACACCGCCTCGCCCTTGTCGACTGAGGCGTCCAGGGCTATGCCGGCCTGCCCCAGCTTGGCCCCCAGCGAGTCGAGCGTCTGCCCCTTGAAGTCGTTCAGGCTCCACTTGGCGACCTTTGCACCAGCCGCGTTGAGTCCGATCAGACCTTGGAGGACGTTGACGGTGTCGGCGCCGTCCGCGTCCATCTCCTCATCCACGTTGATCTTCGACCGGTCGTCGGTGTAGGCGAAGTGCTCGTCCCACAGGCACGCCTTCGCCTTGGTGGGCCACGGGTCCGCGACGGCCCACTCGTGATCCTGCTCGTTGTTGGATCCGATGAGAACGAAGGCGTGGTCGAGACCGGCTGTCGATGCCTTGCGGAGGTGCTGGCCCGGTGCGAACTTACGCAGGTACGCGAACGCGACCGCGGCGTTCTCGCCGCAGTTGCCGCCGTGCGCCCAGCCCGCCTTCGCCGCGGTCAGGTCGCTGGGGCTGGGCTGACCAAGGACCCGGCTCAGGTCCCAGAAGGCGTTCTCACGCATGACCGCCATGCGCATGGCCGAGTTGAACAAGGTCGAAGCCAGGGGGTCCTGCTGATTCCCGGAATTCTGGATGGCATCCGACTTCACGTAGTTGACCGCGGCAGTCGCCTTCCCGAGGCGGGCCTTGGCCGTGGCGGACACCGTGCGCTCCGCGGGCGCCCGCTGGACGACCCGGACCGCGGGCGCTCGCTGCACGATGCCGTGACCGCAACCCGCGCCGTGCCGGTGCTCCGCCTGAGCCCAGGAATGTCCCTCCTGGCGAAGCCTCTGTACGACTGCGGCGTTGCCCGCGGCGCTCTGCAACGCGGGCAGGCCACGGAGCGGAGCGCCCGCTCTGCCCGCGGAGGCGCGGTCCGTCGTGCGGTCTTGACCGGCGTTGGACCTTCCAGCCTTGCCATGAGCGTACATAGATCCTCACCACGCGAGAGTGCAATGCATCCTATGTACGCGCTACTTGGCGGCACGGCCAGGTACCCGGGGGCAGCATGGGGAGGACTTCGGGGCAGTACGTGAGGAAGCGGCCGGCTGCCTAGAAGAACTCCGACCACGGCTGGTCCCAGATCTGCTTCACGCACAGGACCAGGAACAGCAGCCCGGCGACGGCGAGCATGCCGTTGCTCAGCCAGCCGTTGCGCCACTCGCGGGGTGTGCGGGTGGAGTTGAGCAGCCACAGCAGGGTCAGGGCGAGGAAGGGCATGAAGGCGGCGCCCAGGACGCCGTAGATGATGATCAGGCGGAAGGGCTCGTCCTGGAAGAGCAGGACGATGGGCGGGAAAGTGAGCCAGAGCAGGTATGCGCGGAACGGCCAGGAGCGTTCGCGGCGGCCCGAGGCCAGTTCGTCGCCGCGTGCCTCGCGCTCGCCCCGCTGCCGGGCCAGGAAGTCGGCGAACATCAGGCTCACGCCGTGCCAGACGCCGATCAGGGAGGTGAAGGAGGTGGCGAAGAAGCCGATCAGGAAGAGCTTGCCCGTGGCCGTGCCGTACTCCTGCTCCAGGATGTCGCCGAGCTGGATCAGGCCCTTGTCGCCGCTCGCGATCGCGACGTTCGCCGAGTGCAGCAGTTCCGCGCCGACGAAGAGCATGGCGATGACGAAGATGCCCGTCGTGGCGTACGCGACCCGGTTGTCCAGGCGCATGACCTTCATCCAGCCGGTGTTGGTCCAGCCCTTGGCGTTGACCCAGTAGCCGTACGCGGCCAGCGTGATGGTGCCGCCCACGCCGCCGATCAGGCCGAGGGTGTTGAGGACCGAGTCCTTCTCGTCCGGGAGGACCGGGAGGAGGCCGGCGAAGGCGTCGCCGAGGTTGGGGGTGACGCGGATCGCCAGGTAGACGGTCACGACGAACATGACGCCCACCAGGACCGTCATGACCTTCTCGAACACGTTGTACTTGTTGAACCAGACGAAGACCAGTCCCACCAGACCGCAGGCGATGCCCCACCATTCGAGGTCCATCACGCCCGGGAAGAGGGCTTGGAGCGGCAGGGCACTGGACGACATCGCGGCCGCGCCGTAGACGAAGCCCCAGATCACGGTGTATATCGCGAAGAACCACGTCGTCCAGCGGCCGAGGCTCGCCCAGCCCTCGAAGATCGTGGTCCCGGTGGACAGGTGCCACCGGCCGCACGCCTCGGCCAGGGAGATCTTGACCAGGCAGCCGATGACCGCGGCCCACAGCAGCGTGTAGCCGAAGTTGCTGCCCGCGATCAGGGTGGCCACGAGGTCGCCGGCGCCGACCCCGGTCGCCGCGACGACGATGCCGGGGCCGATGTAGCGCCAACTGGACTTACGGGGGGCCGAGTCGGTCCCGCCCGCCGCGCCTGTGTCTCTGGTGTTGCCCGTGATGTCCGCCATGAAGGTCAAGAAAGCTCATGGTCGCCGGTCGGACAAGAGGGCGTGCGCGGATCTTCACCCGATGCGCTTACTCCTCGGCGTCCGCCGCGGGCTTCCCGTCGGACTTTCCGTCGGACTTCCCGTCGGACTTCCCGTCGGACTTCCCGTCGGACTTGGAGAGCGACGTCGCGCCGGGCTTCGGGGCGGCCTTCGCCTCGGACTTCGCGTCCGGCTCGGCGTCCTCCTTCGCCTCGGACTCGGGATCGGCCTCGGCCTCGTCCTCCGCCTCGTCGTCCTCGAAATACGCGTCCAGGACCTCGTCCAGGGCGGACTCCCACTCCGCGAACCGGCTCCGGGACGTCGCCTCGATCTCGATCGGGTACCAGCGGCGGTCCGACGTGTGCACCGTGACGGTGAACCGCTTGCCGAAGCGGCCCGTCTCGGTCTCCACGGCTCCGACCTCGTCCCAGCGGAACTCGCAACTCTGGTCGTCGAGGGAGAGACGTACGCCCTTGTGGTCCGCGATGATCCGGGCGCGGCGGTCGGCGGCCTCGAAGACGGGGCCGTCCACGGGGGCCGCCGCCTCCTCGCCGGGTTCCGCGGACTCCTCGGCGGACTCCCGGGCGGGCGGTACGGCGTCCGTGACGCCGTCCGCCTCCACCTCGGTCTCCGCGCCCGCGCCCGCGCCCGCGTCCGTCTTGTCGCGTCTCACGTCCTCCGGCTCACCGGACACGGGCGCGGTGAGCCCGGGGATGAATGCCGGGTCGAATCCGGCGCCTTCCAGGGGCTGGCTGCTCGATCCTCTGCGCTGCTCCACATTGGGCAGTATGGTCGACAAACCTGTGCCGGAGACAGTCGGCCCCAACTTCGTTATCAGACGCCTACACGAACAGGCTCAGTACCGCCGCGACCGCGAAGCCCGCCAGCGACAGCACGCTCTCCAGGACGGTCCACGTCTTCAGGGTGTCCCGTTCGCTGATGCCGAAGTACTTGGCCACCATCCAGAAGCCGCCGTCGTTGACGTGCGAGGCGAAGATCGAGCCCGCCGAGATGGCCATGATGACCAGGGCGACGAACGCCTGCGAGTGGTCGCCCTCCGCGAGCAGCGGCGCCACGATGCCCGCCGTCGTGACGATGGCCACCGTCGCCGAGCCCTGGGCGACCCGCAGCACCAGGGAGATCAGGTACGAGAGGACGATCACCGGGAGGCCGACGTCGTTGAAGGTGTCGGAGAGGGCCTGGGCGACGCCGCTGCCCTTGAGGACGGCGCCGAAGACCCCGCCCGCGCCGACGACCAGCAGGATGTTGCCGACCGGCTTCAGCGAGGCCGTCGAGACGGTCTCCAGGGACTTGCGGGACCAGCCGCGCCGGATGCCGAGCAGGTAGTAGGCGAGGAGCAGGGCGATGGTCAGAGCCACGAAGGGGCTGCCGAAGAACTCGATCACCGAGCGGAGCGTGGACGGGTCCAGGGCGATGGAGGAGAAGGTCGCGGCGAGGATCAGCACCAGCGGGGTGCCGATGATGCCGATGACCGTGCCGAGCGCGACCGGGCTCTCGTGCGGGGCGACGCCGGACTCGCGCTGCTCGGCGATGACGGCCTGCTTGGCCTCGTCGGCCGCCTCGACCATGTCCTGCGGTACGGCGACGAAGATGCGGCGGCCGATCCAGGCGGAGAACACCCAGGCGGCGAGTACCGCGGGGATGCCGCAGACGATGCCCATGAGGATGACCCAGCCCAGGTCCACGTTGAGCAGTCCGGCGGCGGCCACCGGGCCGGGGTGCGGTGGCAGGAAGGCGTGGGTCATGGAGAGGCCGGCCAGCAGCGGCAGGCAGTAGAGCAGGACCGACTTGCCGGAGCGCTTGGCGGCGGCGTAGACGATGGGCGCGAGGACGAAGATGCCCACGTCGAAGAAGACCGGGATGCCGAAGATCAGGCCGGTGAGGCCCATCGCGAGCGGGGCGCGCTTCTCGCCGAAGAGGCCGAGCAGGCGGGAGGCCAGCACCTCGGCGCCGCCGCTGACTTCGAGGATCGCGCCGAGCATGGTGCCCAGGCCGACGATGATGGCGACATGCCCGAGGATGCCGCCCATGCCGGACTCGATGGTGGAGACGGCGTCCGACTTCTGGACGGTGCCGAAGAGTTCCGTGACCGAGAGGCCGGCGAGGAGGCCAACGGCTATGGAGACGGCGAGCAGCGCGACGAAGGGCTGCAGCCGCACCTTGATGATCAGGAAGAGCAGCAGCACGATGCCGATCGCGGCGACGGTCAGCAGGCCCGCCGTGCCGTCGATCAGAGTGAGCAGACCGCCGGTGTGCGGTGGGGTCTCGGCGGCGGCGAGCTGGAGGGACACATGGGACATTCGGGGGTCCTCTGGCTAAACACATGGTGCTTTCGGGCAGGGCGGGGCGCGGCACGGCGCCCCCTGGGGGCGGGGAGCGCCGTGCCGTGCGACAGGCGGTTCGGGAACGCGGAAGACCGAAGGTGCGGGTCAGCCCAGGACGGCGAGCGCGTCGATCTCGATGAGCAGGCCCGCGGGCAGGCCGACGTAGACGGTCGTGCGCGCGGCGGGCGGCTGGGTGAGGCCCTGCTCCGCGAAGTACGCGTTGTAGATCTCGTTCATCTCGGCGAAGTGGTCCACGTCCGTGAGGTAGACGCGGATCATCATCACGTCGTCCCAGGAGGCGCCGCCCTCCTCCAGGATCGCCTTGACGTTGGCGAGGGTCTGGAGGGTCTGCTCGCGCAGGGTCGGGCCGGCCGGGGTGGGGGCCTTGCCCTCCTCGTGGGGAAGGAAGCCGACCTGGCCGGCGACCTGGAGGATGTTGCCCTTGCGGACGCCGTGGGAGAACTTCGCCGGCGGGGTGGTGTGGGTGGCCGGGGTGAGGGCGATCTTGTCGGTCATGTGGTGACTTCCTTGACTGGGGTCCTGCCGGAGTACTCGCCGCTGATGGCGTCCGCCGTACGGCGCACCAGCGGGAGCAGGGTGAGGAGTTCGTCGGCGGTGACGACGACGTTCGGTGCGGAGACCGACATCGCGGCGACCACCCTGCCGTCGGCGCCCCGGATGGGGGCGGCGACGCAGTTGATGGACTCCTCGTGGCCACCGAGGTCGGTGGCCCAGCCCTGTTCGCGCACCTTGGCCAGCTCCTTGAGGAAACCGTCGGCGTTCGGTGTCGAACGGGCCGTGTACATGGGGTAGTCGAGCTCTTCGACCACGGCTCGGCGCTCGTTCTCGGGGAGGTCGGCGAGGAGCAGTTTGGCCACGGCCGCGACGGTGATGGCGACGGGCTTGCCGATCCGGGAGTACATGCGGACCGGGTAGCGGCTCTCCACCTTGTCGATGTAGAGGACCTCGCCCTCCTCGTGGACGGCGAGGTGGACGGTGTGTCCGACCTGCTCGTTGAGGCGTACGAGGTGGGGGTGGGCGATCTCCCGGACGTCGAGGTTCTCCATCGCCTCCTGGGCCAGGGAGATGAGCCGGGCGCCGAGGCGGTAGCGCTGGTCGGACTGGCGGTAGACGAAACCGTGGTCGTGCAGGGTGCGCAGGAGGCGCAGCGCGGTGGACTTGTGCACGCCGAGGCGGTCGGCGACCCGGCCGAGGTCCGCGGGGCCCTCGGCGAGCAGCGGCAGGATGCTGAGCGCGCGGTCGACGGTCTGACTCATGGTGTGCGTGCCTCCTCGTCGGCCCTGTCGCCGGCCTGGGTCCAGCCGGGGCCGAGTCGCAGTGTCCCCCACGCGGTGTCGTCGAGGGCGGCGAGGCGGTCGGCGTGGTCGCGGGCGGGGGGTGTGGCGAGGTCGCCGGGGACGGTGAGGGCGGCGGCGGCCATGAGGTGGCCGTGGCGCAGCCGCTCGCGCACGGGCAGTCCGCGCAGGGTGGCGGAGAGGAACCCGGCGGCGAAGGCGTCGCCCGCGCCGACGGCGGCGACGACGTCGACGGTGAGGGCGGGGACGGAGGTGACGTCGGTGCCGTGGAAGGCGGTGGCGCCGGTCGCGCCCTGTTTGACGACGAGGACGCCGGGCTCGGGCAGCGCGGCGCGCACGGCCTCGGGACCGCCCAGGCCCCACGCCTCGTCCTCGCCGACGAAGACGATGTCGGCGCCGCGGGCCAGTTCGAGCAGTACCTCGGGGCCGTCCCCGGCGTCGCGCCACAGGCCCGGGCGGTGGTTGACGTCGAACGAGACGAGGGGGCGGCCGGGGCGCCGGGCGGTGAGTTCGCGCATCAGGCCGAGGCAGTCGGCGGAGAGCGCGGGCGTGATGCCGGACACGTGCAGGACGCGTCCGGAGCGGATCGCGTCGAGGTCCATGGTGCGGACGGACATCGCGGAGGCCGCCGAGCCCGCCCGGTAGTACGCCACCTCGTGGGCGTCGGTGGCGCGGTCGCCGGCGGTGCGGAAGTAGATCCCGGTCGGGCGGTCGGGGTCCCGGCGCACGAGGGAGACGTCGACGCCCCAGGCGCCGATGGCCTCGACGAGGTGGTCGCCGAAGCCGTCGGCGCCGACCCGTCCTGCCCAGCGCGTGGCGTGCCCGGCGGCGGCGAGCACGCAGGCCACGTTGGACTCGGCGCCGCCGATGGCACGGTCGAAGGAGGGGACGTCGGCGAGGCGCCCCGGCCGCGCGGGCAGGAAGGTGACCATGGACTCGCCGAGCGCGACGACGTCCACGACGTCGGGGGCGGTGCTGGTGGGTCCGGTGGCGGTCACGATGGTGGGGGCTCCCTTGCGGCTCTGCGGCTCTGCGGGTCTACGGCTCTCGCGGGTCTCGGGGGATCCGTTGACCCCGCGTTGGCCGAGATGTTAGACACCAGTAAGCGACATACGCAATGACCGTTGCACACAATGCAACAGAGCATGCAACACTGCGACTCATGGAGGCTCCATGGCCCTCGACACCGGCACCGATGCCCTCGCCCGTCTGGCCGAGGAGCACGTCGACCACCGCTTCAAGGGCCTCCCGCCGGACGCCGACGGCCTGACCGTCGCCGAGCTGGCCGGCCAGCGCCGCAACCTCTTCACCGACGGCTTCGCCACCCCCGTGCTCGCCCTCTCCGCCGAGCGCCTGGAGCACAACCTCGCGCTGATGGAGACCTACGCGGCCCGGCACGGCCTCGCCTTCGCGCCGCACGGCAAGACCTCCATGGCCCCGCAGCTCTTCCACCGCCAGATCGAGCACGGCGCCTGGGGCATCACCCTGGCCGTGCCGCACCAGGTGCGGGTGGCGCGCGCCTTCGGCATCGGGCGGATCTTCCTCGCCAACGAACTGGTCGACGCCGCCGCCCTGCGCTGGATCGCTTCCGAGCTGGACGCCGACCCGGACTTCCGCTTCGTCTGCTACGTCGACTCCGTGCGCGGCGTCGAGCTGATGGACGCGGCGCTGACCGACGCGGGGGCCGCCCGCCCGGTGGACGTCGTGGTCGAACTGGCCGCCGGTGCAGGGGCCCGGACCGGGGCGCGCACGGAGGCGGACTGCGCGGCCGTCGCCGACGCGGTGGCCGGTACCCGGACCCTGCGGCTGGCCGGGGTCGCCGGGTACGAGGGGGAGGTGCCCGAGGCCGACCCGGAGCGCGTGCACGCCTGGCTGCGGCGGCTGGTCGCGCTGGCGGTGGACTTCGACAAGGCCGGACGGTTCGGCGCGGGCGGCCTGGACGAGATCGTGCTGAGCGCGGGCGGCAGCGCCTGGTTCGACGCGGTGGCCGACGTGTTCGCCGAGGTCCCCGGCCTGTCCCTGCCCGTACTGAAGCTGCTGCGCTCGGGCGCCTACGTCTCCCACGACGACGGGCACTACCGGGAGGTGACCCCCTTCAACCGCGTCCCCGCCGAGGGCACCCTGGAACCCGCGTTCCGGCTGTGGACCCAGGTGGTCTCCCGCCCCTCCCCCGAGCAGGCCTTCACCAACGCGGGCAAGCGGGACGCGGCGTACGACCTCGACCTGCCGTTCGCCCAGGTGGTACGCCCCGCGGACGGCGGGCCCGAGCGCCCGGCCACCGGCATCACGGTCAGCGGCCTGTCCGACCAGCACGCCTGGCTGCGCACCGCCCCGGAGGCGGAGCTGGCGGTCGGGGACTGGCTGGGCCTGGGTCTGTCCCACCCCTGCACGTCCTTCGACAAGTGGCAGCTCATCCCGGTCGCGGAGGCGGACGGGACGGTCGTCGAGTACATCCGCACGTTCTTCTAAAAACTCCGGAAAGGGGAGCGGGACATGGAAGAGCTGGTCATCCGGGACGCGGACGTCGTGGACGGCTCAGGCGCCGACTCGTACCGCGCGGACGTCGTGGTCGACGGCGGCCGGATCGTCTCGATCGTCAAGGAGGCGGCCGACGCCGGCTGCCAGCGCCCCCGGGCCCGCCGGGAGCTGGACGCCGAGGGCCTCACCCTGGCCCCGGGCTTCATCGACATGCACGCCCACAGCGACCTGGCGCTGCTGCGGGACCCCGACCACAGCGCCAAGGCCGCGCAGGGCGTCACCCTGGAGGTCATCGGCCAGGACGGGCTGTCGTACGCGCCGGTCGACGACCGCACCCTCGGCGAGGTGCGCCGCGCCATCGCCGGGTGGAACGGCGCCGGCGACGACATCGACTTCGACTGGCGGTCGGTCGGCGAGTACCTGGACCGGCTCGACCGGGGCATCGCCGTGAACGCCGCGTACCTGATCCCGCAGGGCACGGTGCGCGCTCTCGCGGTCGGCTGGGACGACCGGGACGCGACCGACGCCGAGCTGGAGCACATGCGGCGGCTGGTCGCCGAGGGCATGGAGCAGGGCGCGGTCGGCATGTCGTCCGGGCTGACGTACACGCCCGGCATGTACGCGAAGGACGCCGAGCTGACCGAGCTGTGCCGGGTGGTGGCCGGGTACGGCGGCTACTACTGCCCGCACCACCGCTCCTACGGCGCCGGGGCCCTCCAGGCGTACGAGGAGATGGTGGAGCTGACTCGGGAGGCGGACTGCCCGCTGCACCTGGCGCACGCCACCATGAACTTCGGCGTGAACAAGGGCAGGGCCCCCGAGCTGCTGACGCTGCTCGACGAGGCGCTGGCCGCCGGGGCCGACATCACGCTCGACACGTACCCCTACACCCCCGGCTGCACCACCCTCGTGGCGATGCTGCCGAGCTGGGCGAGTGAGGGCGGCCCGGAGCAGATCATGAAGCGGCTGTCGGACGACGACACCGCCGAACGCATCCGGCACCACATGGAGGAGATCGGCGCCGACGGCTGCCACGGCGTGCCCATCGAGTGGGACCGGATCGAGATCTCCGGCACCGGCGACCCGGCGCTCGGGGAGTACGTCGGCCGTACGGTCATGGAGTCGGCCGCCCAGCGCGGCGAGGCCCCGTGGACGGTCGCCCGGAACCTGCTGCTGGCCGACCGGCTGGCCCCGTCCATCCTCCAGCACGTCGGCCACGAGGAGAACGTGCGCGCGATCATGCGGCACCGCGTCCACACCGGCGGCTCGGACGGCATCCTCCAGGGCAGCAAGCCGCACCCGCGCGCCTACGGCACCTTCCCGCACTACCTGGGCCACTACGTGCGCGAGCTGGGCGTGCTGCCCCTGGAGGAGTGCGTGGCCCACCTCACCTCGCGCCCGGCCGCCCGGCTGCGGCTGCCGGACCGGGGCCTGGTCCGCGAGGGGTACCGGGCGGACCTGGTGCTCTTCGACCCGGCCACGGTCGCGGCGGGCAGCACCTACGAGAACCCGCGCGTGCTGCCGACGGGCATCCCGTACGTGCTGGTCGACGGGCGGTTCGTGATGGCGGAGGGGCGGCGGACGGACGTGCTGGCGGGACGGTCGGTGCGGCGGAGTTCCCGGTGAGGGACGAAACCCGCCCATACCGTGCGTCTCAAGTGGCGGATAACACGACCCATGGAACGTAACCGGGTCGTAAGCTCACGGACATGCAGGTGATCCAGTCGACCAAGCTCGCCAACGTCTGTTACGAGATCCGGGGCCCGGTGCTCGAGGAGGCGATGCGGCTGGAAGCGGCCGGGCACCGCATCCTGAAGCTGAACACGGGCAACCCGGCGGCCTTCGGCTTCGAGTGCCCGCCCGAGATCCTGGAGGACATCCTCCGCAACGTCTCGACGGCGCACGGCTACGGCGACGCGAAGGGTCTGCTGGCCGCCCGCCGTGCGGTCGTCATGCACAACCAGACCCTCGGCATCGAGACGGACGTCGAGCACGTCTTCATCGGCAACGGCGTCTCCGAGCTGATCGTGATGGCGATGCAGGGGCTGCTCGACGACGGCGACGAGGTCCTCGTCCCGGCGCCCGACTACCCCCTGTGGACGGCCGCCGTCTCGCTCTCCGGCGGCACGGCGGTCCACTACCGCTGCGACGAGCAGTCCGACTGGATGCCGGACCTCGCCGACGTGGAACGGAAGATCACCGACCGCACCAAGGCGCTCGTGATCATCAACCCGAACAACCCGACGGGCGCGGTCTACGACGACGCGATGCTGCGCGGCCTGACCGACATCGCGCGCCGGCACAACCTGCTGATCTGCTCCGACGAGATCTACGACAAGATCCTGTACGACGAGGCCACGCACACCCCGACCGCCGCGATCGCCCCCGACCTGCTCACCCTCACCTTCAACGGCATGTCGAAGGCGTACCGGGTGGCCGGGTACCGGGTCGGCTGGATGTCGGTCTCCGGTCCGCGCGCGCACGCCGAGTCCTACATCGAGGGCCTGACCGTGCTGGCGAACATGCGGCTGTGCGCCAACATGCCGGGGCAGCACGGCGTGGTCGCGGCGCTCAGCGGGCGGCAGACCATCAAGGAGCTGGTGCTGCCGGGCGGGCGGCTGCGGGAGCAGCGGGACGCCGCGCACGCGGCGCTGACCAGCATTCCGGGTGTGACCTGCGTGAAGCCGAAGGGCGCGCTGTATCTCTTCCCGCGGCTCGACCCCAAGGTCTTCAAGATCAAGGACGACCGGCGGATGGTCCTGGACCTGCTGCGGCAGGAGAAGATCATGGTCGTCCAGGGCACCGGCTTCAACTGGCCCGAGCCGGACCACTTCCGGGTGGTGACGCTGCCCACGGCCGGTGACCTGCGCGAGGCGGTGGACCGGATCGGGAACTTCCTGGAGGGCTACAGCCAGCCCTGAACCCTCTCAACTTTAGATTGAATCCAATGTAGGATGGCTTCCTGGAGCAATCAGGAGGCCGTCCCATGTACGAAGCGATCCGCGGCAAGTCGGTCCACAGCACGACGGCCGGCACCACCTCCGACTTCCCCCACCGGTCCCGGGAGGAAGAGCTAGACATCCAGCTCGCCGGCCACCTCGCGGCCCTGCTCGCCGTCACGGACGAGCTGCGCGCGCTGGCCCCCGCCGCCGACCTGGACGCCGCGGCCGAGCGGCTCGCCGAGCAGGTGACCCGGCTGCGCGGCGGCCGGGCGCCGGTCCGCGTGCCGGTGACCGCCGCCCACCCCGAGCCGCACCCGGCGGCCCTGCACCGCCGCGCGCACACGCTGGCGGGCCGGGCCCTGGTGGTCGCGGCCTCCCGCGCCGACACGGCGGCCGCGATCCTGACCGCCGAGCGCATCGACGGGCACGCCGCCGCGCTCGCCCCGGGGTACGCGTCGGCCTCGTAACGTACGCCGAAGGGCCGGGTCCATCGCACGCCGTTGTGCGGGGACCCGGCCCGAGCGGGGTGTCCGCCCGGCTCCAGGACATCGAGCTACAGGAGCGGGAAGAACCCCATCGCGGCCGGCTTTCGTGACGACTTCACTGGTCAGGGCTAGTCGAACCGGCCGCGAAGCGGGGAGGCGGGAGGTCAGCCCAGGCGCTGCACCAGCGCCCGGTACTGGTCCCACAGCTCGGTGGGCGTGTGGTCGCCGAAGGTGTTGAGGTGCTCGGGCACGAGCGCCGCCTCCTCGCGCCACACCTCCTTGTCGACGCTGAGCAGGAACTCCAGGTCGGCGTCGGCGAGGTCGAGGCCGTCGGTGTCGAGGGAGCCCTTGGCCGGCAGCACGCCGATCGGCGTCTCGACGCCCTCCGCGCGGCCCTCCAGTCGCTCCACGATCCACTTCAGGACGCGGCCGTTCTCACCGAACCCGGGCCAGACGAACCTGCCCTCGTCGTCCTTGCGGAACCAGTTGACGTAGTAGATCTTCGGCAGCTTGGACTGGTCCTTGTCCTTGGCCACGTCGACCCAGTGCCCCATGTAGTCGCCCATGTTGTAGCCGCAGAACGGCAGCATGGCGAACGGGTCGCGGCGCAGCTCGCCGACCTTGCCCTCGGCGGCGGCGGTCTTCTCGGAGGCCACGTTGGCGCCGAGGAAGACGCCGTGGTTCCAGTCGAAGGACTCGGTCACCAGCGGTACTGCGGTGGCGCGGCGCCCGCCGAAGAGGATCGCCGAGATCGGCACGCCCTTGGGGTCCTCCCACTCCGGCGCGATGATCGGGCACTGCGCGGCGGGGGTGGTGAAGCGGGCGTTGGGGTGCGCGGCGGGCGTGCCGGACTCGGGCGTCCAGTCGTTGCCCTTCCAGTCCGTCAGGTGGGCGGGCGTCTCCTCGGTCATGCCCTCCCACCACACGTCGCCGTCGTCGGTGAGCGCGACGTTGGTGAAGACGGAGTTGCCCCACAGGGTCTTCATCGCGTTGGCGTTGGTGTGCTCACCGGTGCCGGGCGCGACGCCGAAGAAGCCGGCCTCGGGGTTGATGGCGTACAGGCGGCCGTCCTCGCCGAAGCGCATCCAGGCGATGTCGTCGCCGATCGTCTCGACCGTCCAGCCGGAGATCGTGGGCTCCAGCATGGCGAGGTTGGTCTTGCCGCAGGCGGACGGGAAGGCGGCGGCCACGTATTTGGGCTCGCCGGTGGGCGGGGTCAGCTTCAGCACCAGCATGTGCTCGGCCAGCCAGCCCTCGTCGCGGGCCATGACGGAGGCGATGCGCAGGGCGTAGCACTTCTTGCCGAGCAGGGCGTTGCCGCCGTAGCCGGAGCCGTAGGACCAGATCTCGCGGTCCTCGGGGAAGTGCGAGATGTACTTGGTGCTGTTGCAGGGCCAGGGGACGTCCTCCTGGCCCTCGGCCAGCGGGGCGCCGAGGGTGTGCACGGCCTTGACGAAGAAGCCGTTGTCGCCCAGTTCGTCCAGGACCGGCTGTCCCATGCGGGTCATGGTGCGCATGGAGGCGGCGACGTACGCGGAGTCGGTGATCTCCACGCCGAGCGCGGAGAGCGGGGAGCCGAGGGGGCCCATGCAGAAGGGCACGACGTACATGGTCCGGCCGCGCATCGAGCCGCGGAACAGGCCCTTGTCACCGGTGAAGATGGCCCGCATCTCGGCGGGGTCCTTCCAGTGGTTGGTCGGGCCGGCGTCCTCCTCCTTGGCGGAGCAGATGAAGGTCCGGTCCTCGACGCGCGCGACGTCGGAGGGGTCGGAGGCGGCGTAGTAGGAGTTGGGCCGCTTGATCGGGTCGAGTTTGCGGAAGGTGCCCTTCGCCACGAGCTCCCCGCACAGGCGCTCGTACTCGGCCTCGGATCCGTCACACCAGACCACTTCGTCCGGCTGGGTCAGTTCGGCGATCTCGTTCACCCACGAGATCAGCTCCTGGTGATTGGTGGGGACGGGGGGAGCAGCGATGTCGCGCGCCACGATTGCTCCTAGATGAGGGGTTTTTGGTTGGAGGCCCCGTGGGGGCTGCGACCCGGACGCGTGACGTTGACCTCTTGGGCGCTCATCCGGTGTCGACCGCACTCATTTGATCATCCGACGGGATCGCCCATCTGTCCAGAGGGCGTCACACATGAGCGGAGTGAGGATCGCCACGTGCACGCGGCGGGAATGCGGGGAACGGTGCCCCGTGAGACGATGGCCACTCGCCGTTCGTCGTACGCCCGTACTGATGCGTAACTTACGGAACCGTAGGTACGATGCGCTCATGACTGCGTCCGTCCCCGACGAGCCCAGGGACACGCCGGCCGCCGGCCGCGGCCCCGTGGCGATCTCCCTGCCGCATCCGGTCAA
Source organism: Streptomyces sp. NPDC058534 (assembly GCF_042717365.1). Lineage (NCBI taxonomy): Bacteria > Bacillati > Actinomycetota > Actinomycetes > Kitasatosporales > Streptomycetaceae > Streptomyces > Streptomyces sp. NPDC058534. The sequence goes on along the minus strand of NZ_JBHXNW010000050.1, from coordinate 19,860 downwards.
GCCGAAGCTGCGCGGCTGGCTGCACCTCGCCATGTTCCCGGCCGTCCTGGTCGCGGGCCTGGTGCTCACCGCCCTCGCCGAGTCGACCCAGGCCCGCGTCGCCTGCGGGATCTACGTCCTGACAGCCTGTCTGCTGTTCGGCGTCAGCGCGCTCTACCACCGGGGCAACTGGAGCCCACGCATGGACGGCGTGCTGCGCCGCCTGGACCACGCCAACATCTTCCTCATCATCGCGGGCACCTACACCCCGCTCACGATGCTGCTGCTGCCCGGCGCCAAGGGCGAGTGGCTGCTCTGGGGCATCTGGGCGGCCGCCGCGGCCGGCATCGTCTTCCGCGTCTTCTGGGTCGGCGCCCCGCGCTGGCTCTACACCCCCTGCTACCTCGCCATGGGCTGGGCGGCCGTCTTCTACCTGCCCGAGTTCATGCGGGCCGGCGGCATCGCCGTCCTCGTCCTGGTGATCGCGGGCGGCCTGCTCTACAGCGCCGGCGGTGTGATCTACGGCCTCAAGCGCCCCAACCCCTCCCCCCGCTGGTTCGGCTTCCACGAGGTCTTCCACTCCTTCACCCTGGCCGCGTTCATCGCCCACTACGTGGGGATCTCGCTGGTCGCCTACTAGGGCGGCCGGCGGCACGAGGAAGGTCCACCGGGTGAACGGTCCCGAGATCCGCGTCGAGTTCGCTCCCGAACTGCACCTGTTCGTGCCGCGCGCCCGCCCCACCGGGGCCGCCCGCGCCACCGCCGACGGGGTCTCCACCCTCGGGCACGTCGTCGAGTCCCTCGGCGTCCCGCTGACCGAGGTCGGCGCCCTCCTCGTCGACGGCCGCGAGGTCCCGCCCGGACACGTCCCCGCGGGCGGCGAGTCGGTGCGCGTACGGGCCGTCGCGCACCCCCAGGAGGTGCCCGGCGCTCCCCTGCGCTTCCTGCTCGACGTCCACCTCGGCACCCTCGCCCGCCGGCTGCGACTGCTCGGCGTGGACACGGCGTACCAGTCGTCGGACCTCGGCGACCCGGCACTCGCCGCGCTCTCGGCGGCCGAGCGGCGGGTCATGCTCAGCCGCGACCGGGGCCTGCTGCGCCGCCGCGAGCTGTGGGCCGGCGCCTACGTCTACAGCACCCGCCCCGAGGAACAGCTCCAGGAGGTCCTGGCCCGGTTCCGGCCCGAGCTGCGCCCGTGGACCCGGTGCACCGCGTGCAACGGACCGCTGACGCCGGCCACCAAGGACGAGGTGGCCGACCAGCTCAAGGGCGGCACCGAGCGGTCGTACGACGTGTTCGCGCGGTGCGGTGACTGCGGGCGCGCGTACTGGAAGGGCGCCCACCACGACCAGCTGGAGGCCATCGTGGAACGCGCCCTCACCGAGTCCGGGCGGGAGAGCTAGGGTCTGTCGTTTGGATCAGGCCGGCTGAGACGCACTGCGCCCTTCAACCCACCCGAGCGGGGCGTGGTGCGTGCAGCTGCAAGGCGGCTGGGGGCACCTCCCACGCCTTTAAGGCAGTGGGGGAGTGCGTGCCACGCCCCGCGAAGCCGGCATGATCCAAACGACAGGCCCTGGGGCCGTCCGGCGGATCAGGTCGCGGGGGGCCGGGCGGCTCGTCGGCGCCGGAGAGCGGGGTCTGGCGCGCGCAGCCGCAAGGCGGAGGGGGCGACAGGCCGGATCCCCGGCCGCCGACGACGACGCGACAGACGTGCGCGCGTGCCGGGCCCCGCGACCCGGCAAGATCCCCACGACACCCCCTGGCCGGGCTATCGCCGGCGGCCCTCGCCGCGTCGCCCGCGCGGGAGGTAGACGAGCGCCTCCGTGCCGGCGAAGCGCAGGACGAAGGTGATGACCAGGGCCAGCGCGGTGGCCGGCAGTACGGCCAGGCCGAACTGGCCGACAAGCAGGGCGATCAGCGGGATGCGCAGCACCAGGTCGGCGTTGGCGATCAGCGCGAACCGCAGGGTGCGGTCGGCCCAGTGCCGGTGCCGCCGCCGGTCGTGGAAGAGCAGCCGCTCCAGCAGCAGGAAGTTCCAGGCCACGCCGAACTGGTTGGCGACGATCTCGGCCGGCAGGTAGTGCAGCCCGGCCGACGTCAGCGCCCACAGGGCGGCCAGGTTCGGCACGAAGCCGCTCAGCCCGATCAGCCCGAACACGATCATGCGGGCCAGCGGTGCGGCGGTCCGCAGCCCGACCAGGTGGCGCAGGAAGCGGAGCCCTTCCCGCGCGGTGGACTTGGACTCCCCGGCGAACCGCTCCTCGAAGACGAACGGCACCTCGGCCACCGTGCCAGGTCGGTCGCGGACGGCGAGTTCCAGCAGGATCTTGTAGCCGAGCGGCTTGAGCGCGTCGGCGGTGACCTCGGCGCGGCGGATCGCGAAGAAGCCGCTCATCGGGTCGCTGATGCCACGCAGCCGGCGCGGGAAGAGCGCCTTGGTCAGCCAGGTCGCCGCCCGCGAGACCGCCACCCGGTAGCCGCCGGCCAGGCCCGCGCGGCTGCCGCCCTTCGTGTAGCGGGAGGCGACGACGAGCCCGGCCTTCGTCCGCTCGCCGGTGGCGACCAGTTCCGGCACGAGCGAGGGCGGGTGCTGGCAGTCGCCGTCCATGACGACGATCCAGTCCGCCCCGGCCGCCCGCATGCCCTCGACGACGGCACCGCCGAGCCCGCCGGCCGGCTCGTCCCGGTGCAGCACGGTGACCGGGAAGGGGCAACCGGGCGCCGCCGCGCGGATCACGTCCGGGGTGTCGTCGGTGGAGTCGTCCACGAAGACGACCTCGCAGGGCAGCCGGGCCGGCACGGACTCGGCTATCCGCCGCAGCAACTGCCGTATGTTCCCCGACTCGTTGAAGGTCGGTACGACGACGGTGACGGCGGCCGGTTCGGGCGGCGCCGAGAGCGGCTCCGACAGCGGCTCCGACAGCGGCTCCGAGGGACGTACGGCCGGACGGCCCAACGCGCCGGGAACGGTGGACTCGTGGCTCATCGGGCGGCTCCGGAGGGCTGGATTCGGCGGATCTCGATGCGGTCCGCACCGGTGCCGAAGACGGCGGCCGGAGCCGAAAGGTTCATGGCGGACGCGACGTCGGGCAGATCGGCCCGCCCCGCCGGGGGCCCGGACGCGTCCGCCCGCCACCCTTCGACTACCCCCTCACGATCCGTCTCAGCCGTTCAGCGCGGCCCGCAGCCGCTCCGGATCGGTCGTCGGCGCGTCACAGGTGAAGTTCCGGCAGACATACGCGGCCGCCGCCCCGCCCACCAGCGGCCGGCCGGCCAGCAGCGGGAACTCGTCGCTCCCCTCCACGCCGAAGGCGACGACCGCGCCCGGCGCCGTGCCCAGCAGCGCCGTACGGTGCAGTCCGCGCGCGGCGCCGTCGGCGGCGTCCGGTCCGACGACGGCGACCTCGCGCGGCCCGTCGAGCAGCGCCTCGGCGGCGGCGAGCCCCCAGCCGACGAAGCGCGGGACCCGCGGGCCGAGCGCCTTCACCACGCCGAGGGCTTGCTCGGCGGCGGTGCGGTGCGGCTCGGAACCGGTGTGGGCGGCGTAGGACAGCAGGGCGTTCGCGGCGGCGCTCCAGCCCGACGGCGTCGCGTTGTCGGTGGGGTCCTGCGGTCGGCGGATCAGCCGCTCCGCGTCGGCCGCCGTGTCGTACAGCGAGCCGGAACCGTCCATGAAGCGGGTGAGGACGTGGTCGAGCAGGAACCCGGCGAAGTCCAGCCAGACGCCCTCCCCGGTGACCGACGCCAGCGCGAGGAAGCCCTCCGCCACGTCGGCGTAGTCCTCCAGCACCCCGGCGTTGGCACCGGCCCGGCCGTCCTTGCTGGTGCGGGAGAGCCGGACCTGCTCGTCGAGGTGCAGCCGGACCAGCAGGTCGGCGGCGGCCACGGCGGCCTCCACCAGGTCGGGGCGCTCGAAGTAGGCGCCGGTCTCGGCGAGCGCGGCGATCGCGAGGCCGTTCCAGGCGGCGACCACCTTGTCGTCCCGGCCGGGCGCGGACCGTCCGTCCCGCGCGGCCAGCAGCCGTTCCCGGACCGAGGCGATCCGCGCGGCGTCGAAGACGCCCTCCTGCTGCGGCAGTTGCAGCACGGAGGCGCCGTGCTCGAAGGTGCCCTCCTCGGTCACGCCGAAGTACTGGGCGGCGAGTTCGGCGTCCTCGGCGCCGAGCACCTCGGTGAGCTGCGCAGGCGTCCAGACGTAGTACGCGCCCTCGACGTGGCGGCCCGTGCCGCCCTCCCGTCGCCCGCCACCGCCCTTGTCCGGACGCGCTTCGCGCGGCACCTCCTCTTCGCTGTCGGCGTCCAGCGCGGACGCGAACCCACCCTCCGCGGTGCGCAGTTCGCGCACCATGAAGTCCGCGGTCTCCAGGGCGACCCGGCGGGCGAGGTCCGAGCCGGTGGCGCGCCAGAGGTGGGCGAAGACGCGGCACAGCAGCGCGTTGTCGTAGAGCATCTTCTCAAAGTGCGGTACCAAAGATCCACCAGCTCGCGGCATGAGCACGTACCGGTGGAACCCGCCTCCCACCTGGTCGTACAGGCTCGAACGAGCCATCGCGCCGCACAGTCCTTCCGCCATCTCCAGCGCCGCCACGGAACCGGCCCGCGCATGGTGACGCAACAGGAACTCGATCACCATCGACGGCGGGAACTTGGTGTCTCCCTTGAACCAGCCGCTGGCGGGATCGACGTCCCGGGTCAGTTGGAGGAGCGCCAGGGCCTGGGTCTCCTCGGTGGGCGCCCCGGCGTCCCCGGTGCTCAGCTCCCGCTCGGCGAGGTCCCGAGTGATCTTCCCCGCGACTTCTCCCACCTCGTCCCGCCGGCTCGTCCAGGCGTTGTGCACGCCTTCGAGCACCTGACGGAAGGGCGGCATTCCGTGCCGGGAATCGGGCGGGAAGTACGTACCGAAGTAGAAGGGCTCGCCGTCCGGGGTCATGAACACGGACATGGGCCAACCGCCCTGCCCGGTGGCGGCTTGAACGGCCTCCATGTACACAGCGTCCACATCGGGGCGCTCTTCACGGTCCACCTTGACGGACACGAAGTGCTCGTTCATGTACGCGGCGACATGGTCGTCCTCGAAGGACTCGTGCGCCATGACGTGACACCAGTGGCAAGCGCTGTAGCCGACGCTCAAGAACACGGGGACATCGCGCCGCCGGGCTTCTTCGAACGCGTCGGCCTCCCAGGGCCACCAGTCGACGGGGTTGTCCGCGTGCTGGAGGAGGTATGGGGACGTGGCCTGCGCGAGTCGGTTGGGCATACCCCCATCCTTGCGCACCCGCCTCCACCCCGCCCATGCGCCACGGAGCAGCGCACGAACGGGTCCGTGCCGAACCGCTGAACTGTCTTCCTCGCCGTCGCTCAGCGGGCCGGGGTCGGATCACCCGCGCATGGTCGGTGTACTCACGCCGGAAGAGGTTGTGGCCGGGGTTCAGACCCGTATGCCTCAGCGCCCAATCTTGGGCGGTCTCCGGATCACCCTGCGGCCCGGACGACTCGCCGCACCTGATGGACGTGCAGAACAGTTCCGCCGCAGTGCCGCCCTCAGGCGCGTGCTGGATCGCGGCCCGCATCGGTAGCTCCCGGTGCCCAGTCGTTACACGGTCCCGACCGCAACGGGAGATCATCCGGCCCTGGCACGACAAGTTCAGCAGGGTGTTCGGCGGAGCGCGCTGCGGCACGCAATGCGCGGGCAGCTGTCTCGCGCACCGGACGCCGGCACATGGCTGCCGGCTGCGTCGAGCGAGCCATCGGCGCCCCGGGCGGGAGGCGGCGCGGGGCGTCACCGGCTGCCGGTCGGCCCCGGGCCTACGCCCTCAACGCCACCGCCGAGAGCGCCTTGGCGGTGGGCTCGATTCCCCGGAACCCGTCTCCGAGGTATCCGCCGATCACGACGACGGCCACCGCCGCGCCGAGGGCGAGCGCGAGCCGTTCGCCTCTCGGCGCAGCGGTCGCGCCAGCCGGCGGGGCGGTCCAACGGTAGACGAGCATGCCGGTCGCACAGGCCCCGGAAACAACAACGGCGGTGATCAGATCAAAGGTGATGTACAAGGACCCTCCGGGTTCGGAGTACGCCGGCGAAACGGAACGTCTCGGCAATGGGCGCAGGCAGACGGACTGGATCACGGACAGAACGGACAGATGCGACACCCCTCGCTCGGAGGGCTGCTTGAGGTGGCCACTCGGCGTTCGGCTCCTGTCGGAACTGAGCCGGTGTGGCGGTGAGGAGCCGGCCGGGCCCGGAGCCCGCGGACGGATTCGACGGCCTCATCTCGCCAGAAAGCCGTTCAGCACCTTGCCGCGGACGTCCCGCGTCATCGCCAACTGGTCGAGCAGCCGCCGCTCGTAGGAGTCGAAGCTCGCCATGGCCTCGCCGATCGAGCGCTGAACGTCGATATCGGGAAGGGGGACAGGCAACATCCCGAGCACCTCAAGCGAGATGGTCCGCAACGCCAGGCTCCCGGTCGAACGGGTGTCGAGCCACTCCCTGGCTTCGGGGCCGCGCAGGAACGCCGCCAGGTAGTGGGAGTCGACTGCGTCGGGCGGACTGATCACGAAACAGCCGGTGCCGCAGAGCCAGCCCTGCTGCTCATCTCCGACCACGGCGCACCGCCCGAGATCGCCGCGGCGGGCGACCACGATGTCCCCGCGCCGCAACCGAAAGCGGTCAAGTCGTTCGGCATGCTGCTCGGAGATGAGTTTGATGCCGTCCACGGTGAAGCCGATGTTCGAGATGTCCTTCGGCATCACAACGGGAATCCCGCCGGAGCCTACGTAGTCCTGGGCTCGGACCAGGCTTCCCGACGGACCTGCGAGCAGCCGCACGGAACGGCCACCGGCCGCCGACCCGCCGCCGACCACGTCCTTCAGCGACACGTTCCGGTATCGGACACCGTCCAGTGCCAGTTGGTCCTGCGCGCCGGCGATCCGAGCCAGTTCCGCTCCGAACTCCGACGTCTCGCGGTTGCGCCGTCCAAGCTCGGCCAGCTTGGCACCCAGGTCCGCGGCCCCGTCCGGTCCGCGCTGCGTCCGAAGATAGGTCCGCGGATCCAGGTTGCCCGCGTTCTCGACAAGTTCCGCGTATGCGACCGATCGCGAGAAGCCCGGCTCGTTCACGTCATCGGAACCTTCGAGCCAGAGCCGGAAACGGTCTCCGATGCGGTGGACGTCCTCGCCCGACAGCACGCGGGGCCGCTCCGACGACCGGCCGCCCGCGCTCCGCGCGTCGATGAGGAGCGCGGAGTCACCTCGGTGTGCCAGCCGGGATGAACGGCCACGGCCGAGTACCCAAACGTGCACGGCGATGCTGGTGCCCGTAAAGAGATGCGTCGGCAGGGCGATCACCGCGAGAACCGCGCCCAGAGCGACCATCTCGCCGCGGATCGACGCCTCCGCTCCTCCCGCCCAGGCCGCCCGCGCGGGCATGACGACTGCCGCGATCCCGCCCTCCTTGAGCTGAGACCAGACCAGCTGCAGCCAGGCGTAGTTGGCGCTCGACTCCGGTGGTGCGATGAACCGCCGCCAGTCCCACCCGTCGATCCGCTGGTGGAACGGCGGATTACTCAGCACCCGGTCCGCACGGCCTGGAACCCCGTCCCGCAACAGCGTCGCCGGATCCGCCGGTTCCACCCGCGGCACGCTCACCCCGTGCAGTGCCAGGTTCAGCATCGCCGGACGCACATTGCTCCGGTCCACCGCATACGCTTCGAACGAGCTGTCACCGACCGGTCCCCGCTCGGCCAGGTGCCGAGCGGCGGCCGCGAGCAGGCTGCCGGTGCCGCAGGCCGGATCCATGATGCGGTCTCCCGGGCGAGGGGCCGCGAGATCCGCGAGCAGATCAGCGACCCCGCGCGGGGTGTAGAACTCCCCTCCCGGCAACGCCCCCTCCGCCGCGTGCCGTTGCAGCAGCAGCTCGCAGACGTCGGCCACCGCGACCTCTCCGAGACTCGGGCCCCGGTCCAGCGCCGCAACGAAAGCCGTCATCCAAGCGGCATCGTCCGGCCCGCCGCCGAGGTCAAGGTCGGCCGACCACGGCAGCGGGAAACCCGGACGCCTGGCCGCCTCCTGAAGAGCCCCCCGCAGGTCGGCCACGGGGGAGAACCCGACGGCGGCCTCCGCCGAGGCGCGTTTCCAACGCCGCACGAAATCGCTCCCGGGCCGGCCCTCCACCTCCGCGAAGGCGGCCAGCACCAGGATCGCCAGCATCGCGTCGAGGTCACCGGCCGTGCCGCGGCCGCGCCGATAGGGCGCGTACGCCCGCCACAGTCGCTCGGTGAGCAGTGCTGCCGGATCTTCCGCCTCTTCGGCGAGAGCTTTCATTGCGCCGACCCCCTTAGGTCTTTGCGCAGCATTACTGCGCAATCTTCAGGACGAGGTGCTGACCATCAGCCGACGACTGATGGATCGTCACAGGAAGCAGAATAGCGGCAAGAACGTGCGACTCTAGAGGAGTGCGCCCCGTAAGGGCTTCGACTCTTCTCACTGCGCAGCAATACTGCGCAGCGAGAGGGGTGGCGGCTCCACGATGTCAACAGCCGATTCCTTCGACGCGACCGGGGCGACTGCGCGCCCACGCACAGCCGACACGTGACGCACGCCACAGTCCGGGCCGAGGGCGGGCAGGCGGTCACGGTCCCGGGCGTTGCGTGAGTGAGCGGGAACGTCGCGTGTATCAGACCCTGTCCTGACGCGGTCGGGGTGCCGACGCGGCTGCACACCCGGGCGCCGCACCCGGGCAGGTGCGCGACGCCCTCGTGAACGGCGCCGGCCGGGGAGAGGTCGGCAACCCGGGCGGTGGCTCCCCGAACCTGCTGCTCAACGTGTCCGGGCCTGGGCGGCGACGACCCCGCGCCGGGCAAGCCGACGGCGGCGTTCACGGCCGACTGCTCGCAGTCGGAACCGTCCTGCGCCTTCGACGCCTCCGGCTCCACCGACCCGGACCCGGACGGTGACATCGCCTCCTACGCCTGGGACTTCGGCGACGGCGACGGCGGCAAGGACACCGGGGTAACCGCCTCGCACCGGTACCCGGCCGCCCAGCAGAACCTCACGGTCACCGACCGCACCGGCCACGCCGACACGGCCTCCCGCACCGTCCAGTGCCGGAGCTTCGGCCTCTGCTTCGCCGGCTGACGCACAGCGAGACGCCGGACCACACCCGCACGATCCCGCACCATCCCGCACGACCAGGGCGCGCCCGGAAGCCGATGCCGGGCGCGCCCGCCGCCGCGTGCCGTACCGCCGTACCTCGTACGGGCCTCTCCCCACGGTCTCCTCGACGCAGCACACTTGACTCACGCACAACCGGGGAAGGACCCGGGGATGGGGCCGGGAGGGTCCCTGGGGCTCCTGGGGTCACCGGGGCACCCGGGAGGACGCGGATGCCGCCGGAGGGGGCGCGACATGCGGGACAGTCATCGGGCAGAGGCCGACGGGCTGCTGAGGCGGGCCGTGGAGGAGGAGGTACGGCGCTCGGGCGGACGCACGGACGGGAACGTGCTGCTGTCCCGGGCCCGCGCGGCACTGGACGCGATGGCGGGGACCTCCGCCGAGGAGTACGACGCCTACACCCACGCCCTCGACGAGGCGACGGCCGGGCAGCTCACGTTCCGGCAGCGGTACGCCCGTGAGGGCGCCGGCACTCCCCTGCTGGTCGCCGCCGTCGCGGCGGTCGCCGCGGTGGTGGCCGACGTGGCGCTCGGCACCGGCACCGGCACGGCGGTGGGCGCGGGCGTGGCCGTCGGGATCGTCGGCGCCGCGGCGACCGTGGTGAAGGTGGTCGGGTCCCATCTGCCGGCCGCCCACCACCGGGCCGGGGCCGTCAGCCAGCCCGGCGGGCCCGAGCAGTTGCGGCTGCAGTGGCTCACCGCGCTGGAGGTGCGCGGCATCCGGCCCTTCCTGGACCAGCAGCGGATGCTCGCCGCGTCCACCGCTCCGGCCAAGACCGGGCCGAAACTGCGGGGCGCCGACAAGAGCGCGGCGGCCCGGGGGCGCAGCGCGCTGGAGCAGTCCTTCGGGCAACTGCCCGAGCCGGAGGAGGCGTTCGCGGGCCGCCGGCCGGAGATGGCCCAGCTGCGGCAGTGGGTGCAGGCGGCCCGCGCGAGCACGGAGACGAAGCCGACGGTGGTGGTGCTGCACGGGGCGCCCGGCAGCGGCCGTACGACGCTCGCGGTGCGCGCCGTCCACGAACTGCGGGACTACTTCCGCGGGGCCTGCCTGGTCGACCTGCGCGGCGACGGCGCCGCGTCGGGGGGCGAGTCGCCGCTGAGCACCAGGGACGCCCTGCTGCATCTGCTCAACCGGCTCGGCGCACCGCGCGAGCAGTTACTCTTCCGTGAGCGTTCCTCCGCGGACCAGCAGGTCAAGCGGCTGAGCGAGCTGTACCACCAGCATCTGACAGGCGTACCGGTCACCGTGGTCCTGGACGACGCCGCGGACCCCGAGCAGGTGCGCACCCTGGTCCCGGAGCGGTCCGACAGTCTGGTGCTGGTCACCGCGCGGGAGCCCCTGGAGCTGCCGCCCGACCTGCCCGCGCACGTGTACGCGCTGCCGGTCGAGGCGCTGGACGCGGCGGGCGCCGAGGAACTGCTGGGCGCCGCCGCACAGGACGCCTCGGGGCCGTACGACGCCGACTCCAGCGACCAGATCCGGGAGTTGTGCGGCGGGCTGCCGCTGGCGCTGCGGGTCGCCGGTTCGTCGCTCGGCCCGCGCTCGCCGCGCGCCCTGGCGGCCGACCTGGGCGCGTACGGTCCGGTGGAGCCGGTCGAGCGCGCCCTGTGGCTGCGCTACACCGACCAGCCGGAGCCCGCCCGGCGGCTGCTGCGCCGGCTGGCGCTCGCGGGCCGCACCTCGATGGGGGCGGCGGCCGCCGCCGCGCTGCTGGCCACGGACGAGACCGAGGCGACCAAGCAGCTGACGACACTGTCCCGGGCGGGCCTGCTCGACCACGTCCGGGGCAGCCGCTACCGGCTGCACGACGTCGTCCGCGCCTTCGCCCGCGCCCGGCTCGCCGACGAGGAGGAGCCCGGCGAGCGTACGGCGGCACAGGAACGGCTGATCGCCAACTACGGCGAACTGGCGGACTCGGTGCTGCGCCTGGTCGACGGCAACATGTCGACCCGCTCCAACCAGTTCGGGCAGTACGGCTTCACGTCCCTGGACGAGGCGCTGCGCTGGCTGGACGACGAGTCGAGCTTCATCACGGCGGCGCTCAGACACGCGGAGGGCGTCGACCAGGGCGCAGTGCTGAACCTGCTGGGCGCGCTGTGCGACTACTGCCTGCTGCGCGGCGACCTCTACCGGCTGGGTGAGATCAGCGAGCTGGCGCAGTCCGTGGACCAGGGGCTGCTGGTGCGCTCGGTGCAGTGGCGCACCGGCATCGCGGCCCGGCAGCTCGGCGAGCTGGACAAGGCGCGCACCACCCTCGCCTCCGTGGTCGACCTGTACCGGGAGGCTCATCACGACGCGGGCGCGGCCCGTGCCCTGTGCTCGCTGGGCATCACGCTGCACCACCAGGGGAACCTGACCGACGCGGCGGCGAAGCTGCGGGAGGCGCTCGACCTCCAGGCCTCGCCCGAGCTGGACACGGACCGGGCGTGGACGCTGCACGCGCTGGCGGCGGTGCAACGCGACCGGGCCCGGCTGGCGGAGGCCATGGACCTGCTCACCGAGTCACTGGTGCTGCACCGCGCGGGCGAGTCGCTGCACGGCCAGGCGTGGGCCCACTTCCAGCTCGGGCAGCTGCACCTGCGCATGGGCGACGTGCCTCGCGCGGAGTCGGACCTGCGGGCGGCCCTGGAGCTGTACGGCCGGACCCAGGACGCCCGCGGCGAGGCCTGGGCGCTGACCCAGCTGGCGCGGGCCCGGCTGGTGGACGGGGACGTGGCCGTGGCGGTGGAGGAGCTGCGGTGGGCGGCGACCCGGCACCGGGAGAACGAGGACGCGCGCGGCAAGGCTTGGAGCATCTACTACCTGGGCCAGGCGCTGGAGGAGACGGGCGCCCTGGACCAGTCGGTGCGTGCGCTGGAACGCTCCCGCACGATGTTCTCGCGGATGCGGGACGCGTACGGCCTGGCCTGCGCCCGGCACCACTCGGCGCGGGTCACCCGCGACCAGCGCGCCGCCCAGACCGGCTCGCTGCGCAACTCCGGCTTCGCCCGGCAGCTCCTGGTGGACGCGCGCGCCGACTTCCAGCGCATCGGCGTCGGCCACGGCGAGGCGTGGACCTGCCTGGAGCTGGCGGTGGTGGACGCGGGAAACGCCCGTACGCCGCAGGCGCTGGCGCTGTGCGACGAGGCGGCCGCCCTGTTCGCCGCGTACGGCGACCGGCGGGGCGAGGACTGGGCCCGCTTCCTGCGCTGCACGCTGCTGCCGTACGCGGCCCCGGGCGGCGTGGAGGTCGGCACGGCGGTGGCGCAGGAGGAGCTGGCCCAGCTGTCCCGGGCCGGCCACCCGGCGCGGGACGCCAAACTCGACGAGTACGTCTACGCGTACCAGCTGCTCCTGGAACGCGGCGTCCAGCTGGAGTCCGGCTGGCAGGCCTGGCGCCTGGGCATGGTCCCGAACCGCCAGGCCCGGGAGATCATGGGGGTGGCGGTAACGGCCCGCTCGTGACCGCGGCCGCCCTCCCCCGGCCGGCGCTAGCCGCGCTGCGGCTTCGCCGGCTCACCGCCGGAGGCTCCGGAGGCTTCCGCCTTCGGGTCCGGGGTCTCCTTGAAGTCGACCTTGCCCATGTGCCGGGTCATGGACCGCATCAGGGCCCACACCGCCAGGGCCATCACCGCGAAGACGATGAACCCGAGGACACCGGGGGTGACCTTGTCCTCGTCGAGTTCGGCGAGGGTGACGAGGTGCGTCATTGCCAGGCTTGCGCTTGCACTCATGTCAGGCATTGTCCCGGACGCCGGTGAAGAGGTCGTCCTCGGGGAGGGAGGTGTCCACGAGGGACTTCGCCAGCTCGTACTCCTCGGTGGGCCAGACCTCCTTCTGGAGCTCCATCGGCACCCGGAACCAGCCCCCGTCGGGGTCGATCTGCGTGGCGTGGGCGATCAGCGCCTTGTCACGGATCTCGAAGAAGTCCGCGCAGGGCACGTGCGTGGTGAGTGTGCGCTCCTTTCGCTCGAACTCCGACCAGCGCTTGAGCCAGTCCCCGTACGGCGACTCCATCCCGCGGTCCAGCAGCGCGTGGTGCAGCGCCTCGGTGCGGGGGCGGTTGAAGCCCTGGTTGTAGTACACCTTCACCGGCTGGTACGCCGTCCCGTACTCGGCCTCCGGGTACTTCTCGGTGTCGGCCGCGCCCTCGAACGCCACCATCGTGATCTTGTGGGTCATGATGTGGTCGGGGTGCGGGTACCCGCCGTTCTCGTCGTAGGTGGTGATCACCTGCGGCCGGAAGGAACGGATCTTCCGCACCAGCTCACCGGCCGCCTTGTCGACGTCCTCCACGGCGAAGCAGCCGTCCGGCAGCGGCGGCAGCGGGTCGCCCTCGGGCAGGCCGGAGTCGACGAAGCCGAGCCACTCCTGCTTGACGCCTAGGATCTCCCTGGCCTCGTCCATCTCCTTCCTGCGCACCTCGTGGATGTTCTCCTCGATGTACGGGTCGCCCTGGAGCTTGGGGTTGAGGATGGAGCCGCGTTCCCCGCCCGTGCAGGTCACCACCAGTACGTCCACCCCCTCGGACACGTACTTCGCCATGGTGGCCGCGCCCTTGCTCGACTCGTCGTCGGGGTGGGCGTGGACGGCCATCAGTCGCAGCTGGTCAGTCAAGACTCAATCCTCGGTCAGTCGGCGCCCGTGTGCGTCGGCGCAATTTATAGGGGCCGCCCCGCAGGGGCGTCGTTGAGGGGCGGCGGTCGGGTGGCGGGCGGGAGGCTTCTATAGTGACCGAATCGGGAGCCGAATAATTCCGGGGCCCGGGAAGACCGGCTCCTGCCGAGAGGACGATCATGAGCACGGCCACCTCGCGAAGGCCCGAGGGCCGCTACGGCCGTTCCTCGGACGAACGGGCCGACCGCACGCTCAAGGTCGTCGGCGCCGTGCTCGGTGCCGTCCTGCTCGCGGTGATCGGCTGGTTCGGCTACCACTACGTCGGTCAGAACAAGATCAGTGGCGAGCTGATCGGCTTCGAGCTCGCCGAGGACTCGGTACAGGTGCACCTGGAGGTCCGCAAGGACGCCGGTGTCACCGGCTACTGCACGGTGCGCTCCCAGGCGGAGGACGGCGACGAGGTGGGCCGCGCGGACTTCCGCTTCGACGGGGACGGCACGCGCATCGACAAGGTCGTCACGCTGCGGACGAAGGCGGCGGGCACCACGGCGGAGCTGCTCGGCTGCCACCCGGAGTGACCTGACGGCGAACGTCAGCGCGAATCCATGGGCTCCCACCTGCGATGACAGGAATCTGGCGGCTTATGTCCTCCCCCTTTGGCCACTGAATTGTTAGGCTCGTGGTTTCGCCCTTCCGTGAAGGAACATCCTTCTGGGTAGGGCGTTGATTTGTATTCCCAGTACCAACGAGGAGCACCCGTGACCCAGACCAGCGAGAACGTCACCTGGCTGACCCAGGAGGCGTACAACAAGCTCAAGGAGGAGCTTGAATACCTTACTGGTCCTGCGCGCACCGAGATCTCTGCCAAGATCGCCGCGGCCCGTGAGGAGGGCGACCTCCGTGAGAACGGCGGGTACCACGCGGCGAAGGAGGAGCAGGGCAAGCAGGAGCTCCGCGTGCGCCAGCTGACCCAGCTGCTCGAAAGCGCCAAGGTGGGCGAGGCCCCGGCCGCGAACGGCGCGGTGGCCCCCGGCATGGTCGTCACGATCGCGTTCGACGGCGACGAGGACGACACGCTGACCTTCCTGCTCGCTTCGCGCGAGTACGCGAGCTCGGACATCGAGACCTACTCGCCGCAGTCCCCGCTGGGCTCGGGCGTCATCGGCCACAAGGTCGGCGAGGACGCGCAGTACGAGCTGCCCAACGGCAAGCCGGCCTCCGTGAAGATCCTCAAGGCCGAGCCGTACGACGGCTGATCCCACCGTTCATCGTGTTGGAGCCCCCGGCGTCCCGGTGACGCCGGGGGCTCTTCGTCATGAGGCGGCCGAGCGGTACTTGCGCACCGCCAGGGTCCGGAAGACCGCGATGATCAGGACGGACCAGATCACCGAGGCCCAGACGGGATGCTGCATGGGCCAGGCGTCCGACTGCACGACGCCGGGGTTGCCGAACAGCTCGCGGCAGGCCTGCACGGTGGCGCTGAACGGGTTCCACTCGGCGATGTGCCGGAGCCACGGGGTCATCTGGCTGGAGTCCACGAAGGCGTTCGACACGAACGTCACCGGGAACAGCCAGATGATCCCTCCCGAGGTCGCCGCCTCCGGGGTGCGTACGGAGAGCCCGATCAGCGCTCCGATCCAGGTGAAGGCGTATCCCAGGAGCAGCAGCAGAGCGAAGCCCGCCAGGATCTGCCCGGCGTTGGTCGGGTCGGCGGAGCCGGTGCGCCAGCCCACGATCAGCGCGACGATCGCGAGGACGAGCAGGGTGATCGCCGTCTGCACCAGGTCGGCGACGGTCCGGCCGGTGAGCACCGCGCCACGGGCCATCGGCAGGGAGCGGAAACGGTCGACCAGTCCCTTCTGCATGTCGTCGGCGATACCCGCGGCCGATCCCGCCGTGGCGAAGGTGACGGTCTGCGCGAAGATGCCCGCCATCAGGAAGTCCTTGTAGACGCCCGCGTCGGTGGTGTTCCCGATCTGCAGCGAGCCGCCGAAGACGTACGTGAACAGGACCACGAACATCACCGGCTGGATGACCCCGAACAGGACCATCTCCGGGATCCGGGTCATCCGGATCAGGTTTCTCCGGGCGATGACCAGGGAGTCCCTGATGGACTGCCCGACGGGGTTGGTGGTTGCCCCGGCCGGCGCGGCTTCGGTGGCGGCACTCACTTGGCGGCCTCCTTCTTGTCCTGGTGGCCGGCGTCGGCCGTCGGGTCCTGCTCGTCGCCGTCGTCCTCGTCCTCGTCCTCGGCCACGTGGCCGGTGAGGGAGAGGAAGACGTCGTCCAGGGTGGGGCGGCGCAGACCGATGTCGTCGATCTCGATGCCGCGGACGTCGAGTTCGCGGATGACCTCGGCGAGCAGCTTCGCGCCGCCGGTGACGGGGACGGTGAGCTTGCGGGTGTGCTCCTCGACGCTGGTCGAGCCCTTGCCGAATCCGGCGAGCACCTCGGCGGCCGCCCCTATGTGGTCGCGCTCGTGGACGACGACCTCGACGCGCTCTCCGCCGGTGCGGGCCTTGAGCTGGTCGGAGGTGCCGCGGGCGATGACGCGGCCGTGGTCGACGACCGCGATGTCGTGCGCGAGGTGGTCGGCCTCCTCCAGATACTGCGTGGTCAGCAGCAGGGTCGTACCGCCGGAGACCAGCTGCTTGATGACCTCCCACAGCTCCTGGCGGTTGCGTGGGTCGAGGCCGGTGGTCGGTTCGTCCATGAACATGACGGGCGGGGAGACCACCAGGGCCGCCGCCAGGTCGAGCCGGCGGCGCATGCCTCCGGAGTAGGTCTTCGTGGGACGGTCGGCGGCGTCCGTGAGGTGGAATTGTTCCAGCAGCTCGACGGCCCGGGCCTTCGCGGCCTGGGATCGCATCTGGTAAAGCTGGCCGACCATCTGGAGGTTCTCCCGGCCGGTCAGGTACTCGTCGACCGCGGCGAACTGGCCGGAGAGGCCGATGGAACGCCGGACGTCGTTGGGATGCTTGAGCACGTCGATGCCCGCGACGACAGCCCTGCCGCTGTCGGGGCGCAACAGCGTCGTGAGGCAGCGGACGGCGGTGGTCTTGCCCGCGCCGTTCGGCCCGAGCAGGCCCAGGACCGTGCCCTCGGGAACGTCCAGGTCGACGCCGTCCAGAGCCTTTACGTCACCGAAAGTCTTGACCAGGCCTTCGGCATAGATGGCGCCTGGCATATGAGTCTCCACGTCGTCGGGGATGCTTCGGAAAGCCTAGGTTTATGGATTTCGCCGCGTTCAGCGAGCGAATTACGACACACCATAACGCGATGTATCGCGTCTCACAATGCATTTACTCGAACGAGTGACAAGTGGTGGCCGGTGCTTCCGGGATCCGCCTCAGCCGATGACGGGGTAGCCGGCCTCCCTCAGCGCCCTGCCGACCTCGGCGCAGTGCTCCGGGCCCTTCGTCTCCAGGTGCAGCTCGACCTCCGCCTCCGTGAGCCCGAGCCGTGGATCGGTCCGTACGTGACTCACATCGAGGACGTTAGCGTCGACCACTGACAACACCCCGAGAAGCGTGGCCAGGGCGCCGGGCCGGTCCGTCAGCCGCAGCCGGACCGCCAGGTAGCGGCCCTGCGCGGCCATGCCGTGCCGCAGCACGCCCTGCATCAGCACGGGGTCCACATTGCCCCCGGACAGCACGGCCACGACCGGGCCCTCGAACGACCCGGGATCGCTCAGCAGCGCCGCGACCGGACTCGCCCCGGCCGGCTCCACGACCAGCTTGGCCCGCTCCAGGCAGAGCAGCAGAGCGGTGGACAGCTCGTCCTCCGATACCGTACGGACCTCGTCCACCAGCTCGCCGACGATGCCGAACGGCACGTCGCCGGGCCGCCCCACCTTGATGCCGTCGGCCATCGTCGCCGGGTGCTCGACCGCCACGGGGCGCCCGGCGGCCAGCGAGGGCGGATACGCGGCAGCGCCCTCCGCCTGCACGCCCACGATCCGCACGTCCGGCCGCAGCGCTTTCACCGCGACCGCGATCCCGGCCACCAGCCCTCCCCCGCCGATCCCGACCACGACGGTCCGTACCTCGGGGCACTGCTCCAGGATCTCCAGCCCGACCGTCCCCTGGCCCGCGATGACGTCGGGGTGGTCGAAGGGGTGGATGAACACCGCGCCGGTCCGCTCCGCGTACTCCTGCGCCGCGGCCAGGGTCTCGTCGACCACCTGGCCGTGCAGCCGCACCTCGGCGCCGTAGTCCCGGGTCGCGCTGATCTTCGGCAGCGGGGCGCCCTTCGGCATGAACACCGTCGAACGCACTCCGAGCAGCGACGACGCCAGGGCCACGCCCTGCGCGTGGTTGCCGGCGCTCGCCGCGACCACCCCCGCGGCCCGCTGCTCGGGCAGCAGCCCGGCGATCCGGACGTAGGCGCCGCGCAGCTTGAACGAGCCCGTCCGCTGGAGGTTCTCGCACTTGAGGTGCACCGGCGAGCCGACCAGCTGGGACAGGTGCCTGCTGCCCTCCATCGCCGTCACCCGCGCCACGCCCGAGAGCATCTTCTGCGCTCCGCGCACGTCGTCGAGGGTGACGGGTCCGACGAGGGCGGCCGTGCTGTAGCTCATGCCTCCAGCATCGCAGTTCACGGGGGCCCGGGGCCGTTGTGACCAACCTCCGAGACCCGCTTTGCGCAGCGCCGGTACGCCCTGCCGCCCGGCCGCGTACCCTGTCCCCCAATTAGCAGCCCTCCACGAAGTGAGCCCCCGGCCATGCCCACAACACCTGAAATGTCGATGGACATGACGACCGCCGGTGACCCCGGTCTTCTCGAGACGCTCCAGCACGAGGTCGCGCTCTTCGCCCGTCGCGCCGAACAGACCCGGCTCGGCGGGGTCGGGCAGGTCCGCAACTCCATGGACCGCGCCGCCTACCTGCTGCTCAACCGCCTCGACAAAGAGGGCCCGATGGGCGTGAAGGCGCTGGCCGCGAGCATGGGGATCGACTCCTCGACGGTCACCCGTCAGGTGGCTCCGCTCGTGGACACGGGGCTCGTCAAGAGGACGTCGCACCCGGAGGACGGACGCGCGGTGGTGCTCCAGCTGTCCCCGCGCGGCGAGTCGCGGCTGGAGGAGGTCCGTTCCTCCCGGCGTCAGCTGATGGCCGAGCTGACCCACGACTGGGCGCCGGAGGAGCGCGAGGCGTTCTGCGCGCTCCTCGCGCGCTTCAACGGCGCCCTGTCCGCCCGTATGGCCCCTTCGGGCGTGGCGGGCCAGGACGCGCCGTCGGCCTCCTGAGGCGCCTTCCGCGGCTTTACCGCGCGGTTCTGACCGAACTCTTGACCGACGGGGCACCCCTGGCCTGATATGAGACCTCAGGGGTCGTCGCCGTCTGGGCGGGAGGCGCGGTGCGAGAACGGCATGCGTCCCACAGTGCCCGCCGGGCCCGGGAGTTCGAGGCGTTCGTCGCGGGCGCGGCAGGGCGGCTGCTGCATGCCGCCACCCTGCTCACCGCCGAGGCGCCGGACGCCAACCCGCGCGCGCGGCGGCTGCTGTCGCTGTCCCTCGCCCACACGTACGCGTCCTGGGACCGGCTGCACGGCGAGGACCCGTACGACCGGGCCCGGCAGTATCTGGCGGCCCGCTTCGCCCGCGGGGCCTGGCACCGGCACGGCGGCCTGGTCCGGCCCCGGCGGCGCCCCGTGGGCCCGCTGGGCGCGCTCACCCCTCAGGAACGCCTGATCCTGGTCCTCAGGCTGTACGAGGGCGTCGCCGAGGAACAGGCGGCCGCGCTGCTCGGTCTGCCCGTGGAGCGCGTACGCACGATCTGCGACCGGGCGACGGCCACCCTGCTGCGTCCGCCCGCCGCGCCGGCCCGCCCGGTGGCGGCGAAGGCGAAGGCGGCGACGCCGTGACGGGCGGGACGGACAGGGCGGGCGGGACAGCCGGCGCGTGCGGGGCGGCCGGCGCATGTGGGGCGACCGGTGCGGGCGGGACGGGCGGGACGGCCGGTACGGGCGGGACGGCCGGTACGGGCGGGACGGCCGGTACGGGCGGGACGGCCGGTACGGGCGGGACGGCCGGTACGGGCGGGACGGCCGGTACGGGCGGGACGGCCGGTACGGGCGGGAGGGCCGGTACGGGCGGGAGGGCCGGTCGGGGTGCGTGGC
>NZ_JBHXNW010000049.1:66062-69945 GCF_042717365.1 Streptomyces sp. NPDC058534 | reverse complement strand
CCACCGACAACCGAAGAAGCTCCATGCCCGACAACCTACGGACCCCGCACCACCAGCCCACCAGAATCAGTAGGAAACGCATTCAATGGGAGGAAACCTGGCCCGAAATTCTGCGGATCAACCACACATCTGATAAATAGCGTTGCTCGGCCTGTTTTAAGCGAAAGCCCCAACAGTTGAAGACCCTGGAGCACCTCGCCGACCGAACGGACGGACTCCAGGCCCTTGGTGATGACCGGGGCGAGTGAGGCCAGGGTCGTCGTGGAGTTGGTGAGGGTGGTCAGGAAGGCGCTGAGCATGACGACGTCGCCGGCGGTGACTCCCCAGACGCCGTGGTACGAGATCAGCGCGGCGCCCGCGAGCACCAGTACGCCGACCACGTTGAGCACGACCCAGGAGAGCGAGCCGAAGCGGCCGTTGACCAGGTCCAGGCGCAGGCCGGAGGTCAGCAGGCGGTCCAGGGTGCCGTCCATGCGGCGCAGCGCCTTGCCCTCCAGCCCGTGGGCGCGGGTGACCGGGATGAGCCGGGTCATCTCCGTGACCCGGGAGGACAGGGTCTCGACCTCGTGACGGAAGTGCTCGTTGTGGGTGCGCAGCCGGGCCCGGAGCCGGGCGACGAGGAGGGAGGCGGCGGGTATGACGACGAGGAAGACGGGCAGGAACTCCGGGGTGCGCACGGCGATGATGACCAGGCCGCCGGTGAGCACGGTGAGCGCGCCGAGTCCGGTCTCGGCGGTCTGCTGCACCATCTGCTCCACCGTCTCCACGTCCCGGACGACCTTGGCCTGCAGGACGCCCGCGCTGACCCGCGAGTGGTAGCCGATGGAGAGCTGTTGCATGCGCGTGCACAGCGCGGAGCGCAGGCCGGTGCCCATGCGGCGGACGCTGCCGTACAGGAGGCGCACGTACAGCAGGTGCAGCGGGTAGTTGACCAACAGGATGAACATGATGACGCCGGTGCTGGTCCACAGGTCGCCGATCGGGCCGTGCTGGACGACTGTGTCGATGATGGTCGCGGTGACGAGGGGCAGCAGCCAGATGGGGCTGTGCTTCACGGTGAACACGACGACCGCTCCGGCCAGTGGTCGGCGGTCGGCCCGGAACAGGTAGACGAGCGTGCGTATCGGGTGTTCGCCCCGGTAGCGGTACGCCACACCGTCCCGCGCCTTGGATCCCGCACTTCGGATCCCTCACCTCGGATCCCGCACCGTGGAGGGGAGACCCGCGCCTTCTCCCCCGTGGAGGGCGCGGGTCTCAGTCTCCGAGCGTGCGGGCGAGTTCGGTCGTGGCGCGCGTGATCTCGCTGTCGTCCTCGGCCAGCAGCCGCTCCAGCCCGTCCCGCCGGGCGCGGACCGCCTGCCGCGCCGCGCGCTCCCATGCCACCGGGTTCTCATGGTGGTTGAGCAGCTTCGGGTAGGCGGTGGCGGTGGTCTCCCACTGCCGGGCGTCGGCGATGTTCTTGAGCAGCTGGATGATCTGCGCCCGGCAGCTCACCTGGGGCCGTTGTGCGAGCTCCCACAGGAAGGGGACGGTCGCCGCGGTGGCCTGCTCCACCACGAAGCCGTACTGGCAGATGCGTTTCCGCAGGTCCTTGAGGGCGGCTCGGGCAGTCTCGGCATCGCCCCAGGCGACCTTGCGCAGCAGCCGGGGAATGGCGGCGGCCGAGCCGCTGGAGTCCTGGATCTCGCCCCAGGGCACGCCGTCGAGCCCGGCGAGGAGGGCGGCGGTGCGGTGCGAGCCGGGCGGCTGTCGGTCGGTGCGCTGGATGCTCGGCTCGGGTGTCGGAGCGCTGCGCATGGTGGGGGGCCCTTCCGCGGCAGTCGGGTCAGGTGAGGGGGCGGGTCGACAACTTGGCCCAGACCGTCTTGCCCGCCGGAGGCCTCGGGGTCCAGCCCCACTCCTCCGCGAGCGCGTCGACGATGCACAGGCCGCGTCCGTGCTCCCGGAGCGTGGAGTCGTCGAACGGGTGGAACACGGGCGCGTCGTCCCCGGGGTCGGAGTCGGTCAGCGTCAGATGGCCGGGGTCCAGGGCGAGTCCCAGCCGGACCTCCGGCGGGCCGGCCGCCGCCGACGGCACGGCGTGCGCCACGGCGTTGGAGACGAGTTCGGTGATCACCAGGACCGCGTCGTCACCGCGGTGGTCGAGGGACCACCCGCGCAGCGTGTCCCGGGTGAACACCCGGGCCCGGGCGAAGCCCTCCCCGCTGCACGCGACGCGCAGCACCGCGGAAGCCGGCCGATCGCCGCCCGGGGCGCAGCGCTTGACGTACGGAGCGGTGAACGGCCACTCGGCGCGTTCGCCGGGCGACCGGAGCCTTGGATGCGCAGGTGACGGCACAGCATCTCCCTGATGCGACATCAGAACCGAGCGCCCACCGGGGGGTTGACGCCACGGCTATTATCCACGCTGAGAGCGCCCCCGTGCAATTGCACGAGAAATTGCGCGAAAAAAATCGGATGGGAGCGCACGGGGCCGGAAGCACTCGGTCCGCTCCCCCGAACGGCAAGGAGACCGCGGTGCCACCAGTGCGCAACGGAGTGCAGGCCAGCCAGTTGGACGCCTGCTGGAAGAAGAGTCGGCACAGCAACGCCGAGGGCAACTGTGTCGAAGTGGCCCTCGTGGACGGGGGCATCGCGATGCGCAACTCCCGCGATCCGGACGGCCCCGCGCTCGTCTACACCTCCGCCGAGGTGGCCGCCTTCCTGGCCGGGGCGAAGGAGGGCGAGTTCGACCACCTGCTGTGAGGCGCGGCAGCGACGAGAAGCGGAGTCCAACTACCTGATTTCTGCAGGCGGATGCGCCCGGCGCCGGTGGGATGAGATAGTCTTTGCCTCAAGTCTGCCGGTCTGCTGGGAGTCAGGATGTCCGCCGCGCCGCATCGCATCTCCCGTCTCGAACCCTACCTGGACCGGGCCGAGCCGGCTCCGACTCTGCTGAAGATGCTCGTCGGCGTTCAGCTGGCGGGCTTCCGCGAGGACGCCGGCCTCTCCCAGGACCAGGCCGCCCGCGCCCTCGGCTTCAGCGCGGCCAAGCTCTCGCGCATCGAGTCCGGCAAGGGCCGCAGGCCTCCGACGGAGACCGACGTCCGCGCGCTGCTGGAGAAGTACGGCACCGACCCCTACGAGGCCTCGGTCCTGCTCAAGCTGTTGCAGCGCGCCGGTGAACCGGGCTGGTGGCAGCGGTACGACAAGCGGCTGATGCCCGAGTGGTTCGACCGTCTGGTCGGTCTCCAGGAGGCCGCGGCCACCATCCGTACCTTCGAGATCCAGTACGTCCCCGGCCTGCTCCAGACCGCGGCCTACACCCGGGCCGTGGTCGATCGCGGTCTGCCGAACGCGCGCGCCGGCGAGGTCGGACGCCGCGTCGAGCTGCGCATGCGCCGTGCGGAGCTGCTGCACCGCGACAACGCGCCACAGCTGTGGGCGATCATCGACGAGTCGGTGCTCCTGCGCGTACTGGGCAGCCGCGAGGTCATGCGCGAGCAGCTCACGTACCTCGTCGACATGGCTCAGCGGCCCCACGTGACGCTTCAGGTCGTGCCGCTGGACGTGACCAACGCGTCGGCGCCCGCGATACCCGTCACCTACCTGCGCTTCGGCGGCGCCGACCTCCCCGACGTCGTCTACCTGGAGCACATCAGGAGCGCCAACTTCCTGGAGGACCGGGACGAGACCGAGGAGTACCGGGTCGCCCTGGACCGGCTCGCCGACGAGGCGCTGACGCCGCGCGAGACCCTGGACCTGCTGCGCCGGACGATGGCGGAGCGCTACGCGGCGAAGTAGCGCGACGCGACGGGACGGTACGCACGGAGGAGGGGGGGGGGGCGGGCCCGGGCCGGGCCCCGCGCCCCCCCGGCGCGGTGGGGGGGGGCGGCGGGGGCGC
>NZ_JBHXNW010000049.1:48945-66052 GCF_042717365.1 Streptomyces sp. NPDC058534 | reverse complement strand
TCCTGGAGGCGTACCGCGACAACTGACGGCGGGACCCGGCGATGTCGCGCCCGCCGGGGCCCCCGGGCGGGGAGGCCGCCCGGCCCGGGAGCGCGAAACCCACCGCCGCCCCCGCCCCCGCCCGCGGGGGGGGCGCCCCCTCCTCCGTACCGTTCGCGTGGGTCAGCGCAGGCGGCCCAGGCCGCCGAACTCGATCCACTCGTCGGTGAGCTGACGAGGCGCCACCTCGGTGTCCGGACGCCAGGTGGAGACCTCCACCAGGCCCGGCTCCAGGATGTCCATGCCCTCGAAGAACGCCTCGACGTCCTTCGGCTCGCGGACCCGGCCCCAGTGCCCCTGCGTCGCCTGGTCCATGAACTCCGTGACGAACTTCCGCACCTCGGCGTCCTCGCTGACCAGCTGGCACATCACCGCGTAGCTGCCGGGGGCGAGCCGCTCGGTCACCCGGCGGACGACCGCCAGGGGGCCGTCGGTGTCACTGTCCGGGATGCAGTGGAAGACCGAGTTGAACAGGACGGCGACCGGCTGCGAGAAGTCGATCAGGCGCCGGGTCTCCGGGTGGGAGAAGATCTCCTCCGTCGACCGCATGTCGGCGTGGATGACGGCGGTCCGGTCGTTCTGGTCGAGCAGCGCACGGCCGTGGACCAGCACCATCGGGTCGTTGTCGACGTAGACGACACGGGAGTCCGGGGCGACGCGCTGGGCGACCTGGTGCACGTTGTCCTGGGTGGGCAGGCCGGATCCGTGGTCGAGGAACTGGCGGATGCCGTAGTCCTCGGCGAGGGTCCTGACGACCCGCTGGAGGAAGCGCCGGTT
This sequence comes from Streptomyces sp. NPDC058534, assembly GCF_042717365.1. Classification (NCBI taxonomy): domain Bacteria; kingdom Bacillati; phylum Actinomycetota; class Actinomycetes; order Kitasatosporales; family Streptomycetaceae; genus Streptomyces; species Streptomyces sp. NPDC058534. The sequence continues at coordinate 65,236 of NZ_JBHXNW010000049.1, read as the reverse complement.
GTTCAGCGCGAGGCGGCGCGTGCTCGGGACGACCTTGTCGAGTTCACCGACCGCGGCCCGGTCGGCCGCGTAGTTGTCCTTGCCGCCCAGGTAGTAGTCGTACATCCGTGCGGCCGTGGGCACGTTGGAGTCGATCTCCGTGGACAACCGCTTGTCGGCTTGCATCGTTCCCCCAGCTCTGTACGGGCGCCAACTGGACTGGCATGACAGAGAGTACATCCTGGAGACCGGGTGGTCAGCGAAACCAGGGCGCTGGTCAAGTGGCCGTCAAACCCTGTGCCGTGCGGTGGAGTTGACGGCCACTCGTCCCGGTCAGCCTCGGGCGGCCAGGTACGCGTCCGCTCCGGGGGCCTTGTGGGCCTCCTCCACACCGACCAGGCCGCCGACGGCCTTCGCGTCGGGCTTCAGGACGTACGTTTCCCGGCTGGCGGGCGCGGTCACGAGGGTGAAGTCCTGCGGGGTGCCGAGACCGGTGTCGGCGTTCTTCTGCGAGCGGTGCGCCTTCACGACGTCCGCGCGGGCGAGGCTGCCGCCCTCACATGCCTTCTTCAGGTCGGCGCCCATCAGTTTGGCGGCGTTGTAGCCGGAGAGCACGCCGGAGTCGACCAGATCCCCGGGGAACTTCTTGCCGTAGGCGGCGACCATCTTCTTCACGCCGGGCAGGTCGGAGCTGACCGCCGGTGCGGCGCTGACCACGTGGACCATGGCCGTCAGGGCTGCCGCCGCGGGCGTCTTCATCAGCTGCGGGGCATAGCCGGGGGCACTGCTGACGATCGGCACCTTCAGGCCCCGGGCGGCCGCCACGCCGGCCAGCGACGCGGTCTGCGCGGGGCCGGCGCTGATCAGCACCGCCTTCACGCCGGCCTTGCTCAACGCGGAGACCTGCGCGGACAGATCGGTGTCGGTGGCCTTGATCTTCTGCCCGACCACCTTCATCCCCGCCTCCTCGGCGGCCCACTCGGAGCCCTCCAGTGCGTTGGCGCCGTAGTCGCCCTCGAAGTACACGTGGCCGATCGTGTCGCCCTTGGCGAGCTTCTTGGTGCGGGTCAGGAAGTCGACGGCGGCGATCATGTCGAGGTCGTAGGTGGTGCCCAGGACCTGCACGGAGTCCCGGCCCAGCAGGGAGGCCGCCCAGGCCTGCGGGAAGGTCAGCATGTGGTCGCGCGCGAGGTCGTCCAGCAGCGCCGCGACCACCGGGGAGCCGATGACCTGGGGCAGGGCGACGACGTCCGGGGCGATGTCGGCGTAGGCGGTGACCGCCTTCTGCACGTCGTAGCCGTGGTCCTTGACGACGATCTCGACCCGTCTCCCGCAGATGCCGCCCGCGGCGTTGGTCTCGTCGGCCCACATCTGCTGGGCCTGCACGATGCTCTTGCCGAGCGTGGCGTAGGGCCCGGTGAGGTCGGTGAGCGCTCCGAGCCTGATGGCCTTGTCGCTGACTCCGGGACCGGTCTTGACGCCGTCCGCGGCGTCGTCGGTGCTCCCGCCGTCCGCCTTGGAGCTGCAGGCGGTGCCCGCGAGCAGCACGGCGGCCAGTGCCGCCGCCAGGGCGGCGGTCCGGGCGGTGCGGGGCCTGGGGTGCGTGACGTTCACGGGGTGTGCTCCTTGGCTCGTGCGGCGTTGGCGGTGGTGGTCGGGGAGGAGGGCGAGGACCCGCCGTCGGGCGGGCCGGTGACCGGCGGCCGCCGGCGCAGGCGGGCGCGGGTGCGGCGGGCCAGTCCGTGCAGGCCGTCGGGGGCGTAGAGGAGGATCACGACGATCGCGGCGCCGTAGAGGTAGCGGGACGCCTCGGTCGGGCCGATCGATCCGCCGCCGGAGCCCGGTGTCGCCACCAGCGGCAGCTGGTCGGCGTAGCGGGTCATCAGCAGCGGCAGCGCGGTGACGAAGACGGCTCCCGCGGTGGCTCCGGCGACCGAACCGAGTCCGCCGATGACGATCATGGCGAGGTAGTCGACGGAGAGGGCGAGGGAGAAGTAGTCGGGGACGACGCGGCGGAAGGAGAGCGCGAGCAGGACACCGGCCAGGCCCGCGTACATCGAGGAGACGACGAACGCCGCCGAGCGGTACCGCGCCACGTGCACGCCCATCACCGACGCCGCGGTCTCGCTGTCGCGCAGCGCCACCAGGGCGCGGCCGGGCCGCCCGCGCAGCAGTCCGCGGGCGGTGAACCAGGTGACGGCGAACAGGACGAGCCCCAGGTACCAGAGCCGTTCCTCGGCGCCGAACGGCACGCCCAGGACCGTCAGTTCGGGGTCGGTCTCGGCGAAGGTGAACCCGCCCAGCTCCAGCGGCGGCACCGAGCGTCCGTTGAAACCGCCGGTGACCGAGTCCGCGGTGAGCAGGACGTGGTGGCCGAGGAAGACCAGGGCGAGGGTGGCGACGCCCAGGTAGATGCCCTTGACCCGGCCGGCGACGGGACTGAACAGGCCGCCGGCCGCCCCGGCCAGGAGTACGGCGAGCAGCGCGGCGAGGGAGGGCGGCAGCCCGGGGCCGGGTTCGCCCGCCAGCCATACGTAGCCGTACGCGCCGACCGCGAGGAAGAAGGCGTGTCCGAGGGAGAGCTGGCCCGCGGTGCCGCTGAGCAGGCCGAGCCCGACGGCGCCGATGGCCGCGGCCATCGAGAACAGGCCGATGCGCAGCCAGAAGGCGTCCAGGTAGAAGGGCAGGGCGCACAGGAGGAGGACGGGCAGGAGGAGGCCGCCGCGTCCGAGGAGCCCGGCGAGTCGGTCAGACACGGGCCGCTCCCTTCGCCGCGAAGAGTCCGGCAGGGCGCACCAGCAGAACCAGCACCATCACGGCGTACGGCGCGACGTCGCCGAAGCCCTCGCCGAGGACGTGCAGCTCGGACTGGTAGCCGGCGACGAACGCCTCGGTGAGGCCGATGAGGATGCTGCCGACCAGGGCGCCGACCGGGGAGGCCATGCCGCCGAGGATGGCGGCCGGGAAGGCCTTCAGGGCGATCTGGCCGGTGGTGCGCTCAAGACCGGGTGCGGGGAAGGCGACCAGGAAGACGGCGGCGAGCGCGGCGAGGCCGCCGGCCAGGCACCATGCGGCGGTACGCACCCGGGTCAGCCGTACGCCCATCAGGGCGGCGGCCTCCGAGTCCTCGGCGGCGGCGCGCAGCGAGAGGCCCCACGAGGTGAACCGGAAGAGGGCGAAGGCGCCGCCGATGGCCAGGGCGGACACCAGGATCGCGGCGATGCGGCTGTCGGCGACGGTCACCGGGCCGAGGTCGGTCACGGCGTTGCCCCAGGGGTCGCCGAGCGGCAGCAGGTCGCCGCCGATGCGCCTGGCGAGATCGGTGACCAGGACGATGTCGATGCCGATGGTGACGATGGTCTGGACGTGCGCGGCGTGCGGGTCGCCTCCGCCGACCGGCTGGAGCAGCAGCCGGTCCAGCGCCCCCGCGACGACCGCCGTCACGAGGGCCGCGACGGCCAGCGCCCCGGCGAAGCCTAGGTCGTCGTGGAGGACGGCGACGAGGTAGCCGCCGAGCAGCAGGAGGGAGCCGTGGGCGAAGTTCAGTACGCCGGACGCCTTGAAGATGGTGACGAAGCCGAGCGCGATCAGGGCGTAGACGGAGCCGAGGGCGAGGCCGTTGAGGAGGTTGTCGAGGAAGCCGCTCATGCCGCGTCCTCCCCGGTGGTGCCGGTGCCGAGGTAGGCGCGCAGCACCTCGGGGTCGCGCCGGACCTCGTCGGGGGTGCCGTGGGCGATGGCCTTGCCGAAGTCGAGGACGGTGACCTCGTCGGCGAGCCGCATCACCAGTCCCATGTCGTGTTCGACCAGGACGACGGAGAGGCCGAGTTCGGCACGGATCTCCCGGACGACCTCGGTCATGCGGGCGCGTTCGGCGGCGTTCATGCCGGCCACGGGTTCGTCGAGCAGCAGGACACGGGGCTCCAGACAGAGGGCGCGGGCGAGTTCGACGCGCTTGCGGTCGCCGTAGGGCAGCAGGGCGACGGGCGATTCGAAGTGGGCTCCGAGGCCGACGAGTTCGGCGATCTCGCGGGCTTTGGCGAGGTGTGCGCGCTGCTCGCGCACGGCACGCGGCAGCCGCAGGGCGCTGGCGGCGAAGCCGGCGTGGCTCAGGGCGTGGCGGCCGAGCATCAGGTTGTCGGCGACGGTGCCCTGGGTGGTGACGATGTTCTGGAAGGTGCGGGCCACGCCGAGGGCGGCGATCTTGTGCGGGGCGAGCCGGGTCAGCTCGGCGTCGCCGAGCCGTACGGTGCCGGCGGTGGGGCGGTACAGGCCCGACAGGACGTTGAAGCAGGTGGACTTGCCGGCGCCGTTGGGACCGATGACGGCGTGCACGGTGCCGGGGGCGACGGTGAAGGAGACGTCGTCGAGGGCGACGAGCCCGGCGAAGCGCACGGTCACGCCCCGTACGCGGAGCGCGGCGGGGGCGGTCACGCGGCCCCCTGACCGTCGGCGGTCTCACCCAGGTAGAGCCGGCGTACGGCGTCGGTCCGGGCGAGTTCCGCGGCGGGACCGGAGAGCCGGACCTCGCCGACCTCCAGGACGTGGGCGTGTTCGGCGAGGGACAGCGCCATGCCGGCGTTCTGTTCGACGAGCAGGACGGCGGTGCCCTGGGTGTTGATCTCGCGGACGACGCCGGCGATGCGGTCCACCATCATCGGGGCGAGGCCGAGGGAGGGTTCGTCCAGGAGGAGCAGGCGGGGCGCGGCCATCAGGGCGCGGCCGATGGCCAGCATCTGCTGCTCCCCGCCGGACAGCAGCCCGGCGGCCTGGCGGGGGCGTTCGGCGAGCCGGGGGAAGAGCGCGAAGACGCGGTCCCGGCTCTCGCGAACCTGGGCCGGGGCGCGTCGGCCGAGTCCGAGCCCGCCGGCCCGCAGGTTCTCGTCGACGGTGAGTCCGGCGAACACCCGCCTGCCCTCGGGCACCTGTACGACTCCGGCGCGTACGGCGGCGACCGGGTCCCGGCCGTCGAGGACCGTGTCGCCGTAGCGGACACGGCCGGCCGTGATCGCGCCGCGGTGCAGGCGCAGGGTGCCCGAGACGGCCCGCAGCAGCGTCGTCTTGCCGGCGCCGTTGGCACCGAGGAGCGCGACGACGGCGCCGTGCGGGACGGTCAGGGACACGGAGCGGAGGGCGGACAGCGCGCGCCCGTACGTCACGTCGAGGCTCTCGACGTGCAGCGCGGGCGCACCGTCCGGTGGTGCTGCGGGCATCGCGGCTCCTTGGGACCGGCCGAATCGGCACGGTGACGGGTGAATGGGGGGAGCTCACGACAGCACGGACACGGGTGCCCGTACAGGGCACCGGGGCCGGGTCGCTGCGGCGTCCCAGTCCGGGGGCGGAGAGTCTGTGCGGATGCCCAGGCGGGGTGGAGCAGCGGGGCGGGCGGGTCTGCGGGGCGGTGGGGCGGGTGGGGTCGCGGGGGCGGCGGGAGCGGGCGGGGTGCGGGGGCGGTGGGGCGGCCCGGCCCGCCCGTGCAGCGGGAGCGGGTCGGACCGCGAGAGCCGTGGGAGCGAGCCTGCGGGGGCGGTGGGAGCGGGCGGGGCCCGTGGCGGTGGAATGGCGGGGGTGGTGCATGTTGTGCCCGGCGACGCTGCGTCCGCGCGGACGTGGGCCTGTCGGGCAGCCGTCCGTCCCGGGCGGCGCGGGCGGGGGCGGTCCCCGTCGGCGCTCCGGGTCCAGGGCGGACTGCGGTGCCCGACGCCACCGGCCCGCCCACCGTCCGTGATGGGTTCGGGCTCGCCCGGGTCAGTCGTGGAGTACGTGTCGTGCGGTCAGGGACAGGCTGATCTCGACGACGTCGGCCGGGCGGGCCAGGGAGCGGCCGGTCAGTTGTTCGCAGCGGCGGAGGCGGTTGAGGACCGTGTTGCGGTGGCAGTAGAGGCGTTCGCCGGCCCGCTGGGCCGAACCGTCGCAGTCCAGCCACGTGGTGAGGGTGTCAAGGAGCACCTCGCGGTCGGCGGCCTCCAGACGGAACAGGGGGCCCAGCACCCGCTCCGCGAGGGCCCGGCCCAGCTCGGGGCTGGAGACGACCAGGGCGGCGGGAAGCTGGTCGGCCAGCCGCACCGTGCCGCCGGCGAGCGGACAGATCTCCAGGGCGGTGTCGGCGAGCCTGCGGGCGTCACCGACGGCGGCGAGTCCGTCGACCGGGCTGCCGACGCCGATACGGAGGCCGGGGAAGGAGCTGTGCGGTTCGGGGAGCCCGTCGCCGGCGCCGGTCAGGACGATGCCGTAGTCGACCTCCGCACCCGCGTGCCAGTGGACGCGGGTGCCGGGCGGCACGGCTGCGGCGCGGGCGGCGTCGGGACGGGCGGACGGTCCTCCGGTGACGGCGACGACGACGTACCGGCCCTGCTCCGGCAGGCCCAGTGCCTGGGCGGCCTCCGGCAGGTCGGCGATGCGGCTGGTGCCGTCGAGCAGGCCGGCCGCCAGCAGCCGGGCCCGGTTCTCGCGGCGCCGGCCGAGCTGCCACTCGGTCTGCCGGTAGGCGTCCGCGACGAGGGTGCAGTGCTCGTCGACGAAGTTCCACACGTCGGCGGCCACGTGCACGAGCAGGCGGACGTCCTCCGGCGCGGTCCTGGACGTCTCCTCGACCAGCCGCTGCCACACCAGGGAGCCGCCGAGGCGGAAGGCGTGCAGCAGGGCGTCCAGCGGGAGGCCCTGCTCCGCGCGGGCGGCGCCGATCCGCCAGGAGCAGCGCCGGGCGGCGTCCCGCGCGCCGCGCGGGTCGAGCAGCGAGGCGACGCTGTGCCGCAGCGAACGGTGGGCCTCCTGCCAGGTCGCCGAGGGATCCTTGGTGAGGGCCGCGCGGTACGCCGGTTCCCGCTCCTCCAGCAGGGCCACCAGCCGGTCGGTGAGGTCGGGCAGGTCGTCGAGCAGGGCACGGGCGGCCCGGTGCAGGACGCGTACGGCGTCGGCGTCCATCAACGACGCGACGCTCGGTGTCCGCGGGCGTGGAACGGGCGTCAGCCCGGTGCGGATCGCTGCTCGTGACCGTACGGCGTGCTGCATCGCGGTCCTCCCCAGGGCAGGGCTTGCGGAGGCGCCCCGCGGCGGGCTGTCCCGCCCGCGCCGGGCCTGCCCCCTGACTCGTCCTGCCCCGAAGGATGGCATACCGTCCGGTCGGTCCCTAGGGTTGTGCACCGGTCTTTTCGACGGGTTCGGCCTGTTCGGCCTGCTCGACCATGCGGGCCAGCTGCAGGCGGGACCGTACGCCGAGCGCGGCGAAGACCTTGCGGAGGTGGTAGTCGACGGTGCGGGTGCTGACCGCCAGGGTGAGAGCGACCTCCCGGTTGGTGGCGCCCTCGGCGACGTGCCGCGCGATGCGCAGTTGCTGGGGGGTGAGGCGGGTCAGCGTCCCGGTGTCCGTGCCGTGCGACGCGGCCCCGAGCGCGCGCAGTTCGCCGCGTGCCTGCGCCGCCCAGACGCCGGCGCCGCAGCGGTCGAAGCCGGCCAGCGCGGTGCCGAGCCGGTCGCGGGCCTCGCGGGGTCGGCGGCGGCGCCGCAGCCACTTGCCGTGGAGCAGCGCGGTGCGGGCCCGTTCGAAGTCGCCGCCCGCCTCGTCGTGCCGGGCGAGGGCGCGCCGGTAGAGGCCGTCGGCGCGGTCCGGCGGGGCGAGGAGGGCGTGGCAGCGGGCCAGTTGCGCGGCGGCCTGCGGGTCGGCGCCGAAGGCCGCCCAGCCCGCGAAGTCCGTGAGCACCTCGCGGGTGTCCTCGTGGCGTCCGGCGAGGACCGCGGCCTCCACGAAGCACGGCACCGCGAGCCGCCACACCGCGAAGTGACCGCGCCCGGGTCCCGGCAGGACGAGGAGGCCGAGCCGGTCGGCGGCGTCGAAGGGGCGTCCCCGGCCGAGGTCGGCCCGGGCCGTCGCCCACTCCGCGAGGGTGGCCACCTGGGCCAGGCCGTGGCGCCGGGCGGTGTTCAGCGCGGCGGTGACGTGCCGGGCGACGACGTCGGGCTCCTCGTCGATCGACGCGGCGAGGGCGAGGATCGCCCGGTGGTGGGCGGCGGTGTTGCGCTGTCCGGCGCGCAGGGCGGTGCGCAGTCCCTCCTCCGCGTGGGTGCGGGCCTGCGGGTGCCGGCCGGCGCGGAGTTCGGCGTAGGCGAGGTACTCCAGCGCCTGCGGCACCAGCGCGTCCGACCCGAGCTGCCGGGCGGCGGCCAGCGCCCGGGCCCCGCCCCGGCGGGCGGCGTCCACGTCCCCGAGCAGCAGCGCGGCCGCCGCCGATCGCAGCAGCCCCTCGGGACGGTCGTCGGTCCTCCCCCGCTCCACCACCTGCCCGAGCGGCACGACGGCCCGGTCGAGCCGCCCTTCGAGCAACGCCCGCATGCCGACGCGGTGCTCACGCACGACGGCTGCGAGGTGTCCTGCGGCGCGCAGGGGGGCGGGGTTCAGGTGGACCGGGGGGTTGTTCCGGTGCGGCTGCGGGGCCTCGCTCCGGGGTGGGGTGCGCGGCACACTGCCGGCCCGGCGCGGTGGGTCCTCGTCTCGGCGCGGCGGGTCCTCGTCCCGGCGCGGCGGTCCGTCATACAGGCTTGGCGCGTCGTCGGACCGACGCGGCGGGTCCTCCTCCCGGCGCGGCGGGCCGTCATGCCGACGCGACACGCCACCAGACCGACAAGCGGGAGCCTCATCCCAGCCCGCCAGACCGTCACCCCGACGCGACACGCCACCAGACCGACAAGCGGGAGCCTCATCCCACCCCGGCAGGCCATGCTGACGGCACGGTGCGTCAACCGGCCGACACGACGGCTCCTCTCCCCACCCCCGCGGACCCGCCCCCCGACCCCGCGAATCCCCCTCCCCACTCCGCGGCTCCGGCGCGAGTGCCGCCAGGCACGACCGCAGGTCGCCCGCCGCCCAGGCCGCGTCGGCGGCGGCCAGGGTGGCCGTCTCGGCGATGGCGGGGGCGTCGGGGGCGAGGAGGGACGCGGCCAGCAGCAGGGACTGGTGGGCGTCGCCGACGGGGCCGTCCCGCAGTTCCGTCAGTCCCCGCACCAGTTCGGCTCGTCCCCGGACACCGGCGGGAGCGGCGCGGTCGCGGGCCTCGGCGAGGAGCGGGCGGGCCCGCTCGGGGCGGCCGGCGAGCAGGGCCTGCTCGGCCGCGGCCGTGTAGCGCTCCGCACGGGTGGCCGCGTCGGCCGTCAGCTCGGCGGCACGGGCGTACGCCGTCGCGCGCAGCCCGTACGGCGCGGACACCGTGCCGTCGGCCGCCGCCGCCAGCCGGTCCGCGAGCCGGGGCGCGGGTGCCGGCCCGGCCGGCGACCAGGACCGGTGCAGCAGCGCCGGGAGCAGGTCGCCGCCCGTCTCCAGTACGTCGGCCAGCGCGCGGTGCGCGGCGCGGCGCCGGTCCGGCGCGGCGGTGGCGAGGACCGTGCGGCGGACCAGCGCGCCGTGGAAGCGCAGCCGGTCGCCGGCGAGGGCGAGTTGTCCGGGCAGCGGTTCCAGGCGAGGACCGGGCCCGGACGCGGGGTGCAGGCGGCGTAGGGCTTCGAGGACCAGCCCGGCGTCGACGTCCGGCCCGTCCGAGGCCCGTACGGCGGCCGCCACCGTCAGCAGCAGGTCCCGCGCGTCGCCGCCCGGGCCGGTCGGCGCACCGCCCGCCACCCCGGCGAGAGTCGCCGCGTCGGCGAGGGCGCCGGGCAGGGGCAGGTGCCCGCGCAGTTCGGCGGGTGACAGCCGGCGGACCAGGGCGTGCAGCAGGGCCGGGTTGCCCTCGGCCTCGGCCAGGAGCCGCTCGCGGACGGCCGGCGCCACGGCGCCGTCGGTCAGGTCGTCGAGCAGGTCGGCGGCCACCGGCGGGCTCAGCGGGTCCAGGCGGATGACAGGCAGATGGGCGAACTCCGGGTCGACGGCCCGGTGTCCGGCGACGGAGAGGAGGATTCCGGTCCGGCCGGCGGGGCGCAGGCGCTCCGTCGTGCCGGCCAGCGCGGTCCGGGCCGGGGCGTCCCACAGGTGTGCGTCGTCCACGCACACCAGCACCGGCGCCGCGCCGGCCACCGCCCGAAGGGCGTGGAGCAGTTGCTCGGCGGTGGCGGGAGCGCCAGGTCCGGGGCCGGGCCCGAGACGCAGTACGGGACCGGCCCGGAAGCAGCGGGCGGCCCACTGGAGCAGGGTGGTCCGGCCGAGTCCGGGTTCGCCGGTCAGCACGAGGTGGCCGCCCCGGTCGGGCAGCCCGCCCAACAGCGCGCGCACCGCGTCCTGTTGTGCGCTCCGGCCATGGATCCGCACGGCCGTACGTACGGTCGTCTCTCCGGTCATCCCCGGGAGGTTACGCGCGCGTAACCTGGTGCGGAAGGCACCGGTCCGCCGTCGCCGGACGCGGTATCCGTCCTGCCACCTGCGCCGGTGTGCGCTGGGGGCGGGCCGGGCGCTGTGCCGGCGCCCAACGGGCCGGAGCCGGCGCCGTGCCCCGGCACAGTGCGCCGGCGGCGGCCGCGGCGTACCCGCGACCACCGCCGGAAGGTTCCGTCCCGCGGCGTACCCGCGACCACCGCCGGACGGTTCCGTGCGGAACGTCAGGAACCGTGCGGGCAGTTGCCCCGGTACTCCTCGATGGTCAGGCCGGGACGGGGCAGCGGGCACAGGAACTGCTCGTAGCGGGTGTCGTTGTCGATGAACCGCTTGAGCCAGGAAATGCTGTACTTCGCGATCGTCGTGTTGGACGTGTTCGGCGAGAAGTGCGTGGCGTTGTTCAGCTCCAGGTAGGCGCGGTCCGTCCCGGACGGCAGGCCGGAGTAGAAGGGTTCGGCGTGGGACGCCACCGGGGCGATCGTGTCGCCGTCGGCGCCGAAGATCAGCGTGGGTGTGCTGACCTCGGGCCAGCTCTTGTCCGTGTTCCAGGGGGTGAGCGGGATCGCCGCCTGGAGCGACGGCCGGGACTTGGCGGCCTCCAGGCTGCCGCCGCCGCCCATCGAGTGGCCCATGACGCCGAGCCGGCTGCTGTCGATCCGGCTGCGGACCGAGCTGCGTTCGGTCAGGTAGTCCAGGGCGGCGAGCAGTTGCCGACCGCGGGAGTCGGGCTGGTCGAGGGTGGTGTTGGTGTCGATGGTGAACACGACGAAGCCCTGCGAGGCCAGCCGCGCGCCGAGCCAGGAGATGGAGGACTGGTACGCGGTGAAGCCCGGCGAGATCACGACGGCGCCGAACGTGCCGTCGCTGGTGCTGGTCGGGTAGTAGACGGTGCCGCCGCCGAAGCCGGTGACCGCGAGCGAGGAGACGCTGGTGTCCGCCACGGAGTACGGTCCGCGCGGTGCCTCGATGCTGGACTCGGTGGGGGCCGGGCCGCGCTCGTAGGGGTTGTCGGCGGCCTGGGCGCCGGGTCCGGTGAGGGTGCCGAGCGCGAGAACGGCGGCCACGGCCGCCGTGACACCGGCGAGCCGCCGCCGGGTGCTCCGGAACACGGGCGCGGCGTGGGTGTGGGGGTTCTGCTGCACGAGGGGGGTCCTCTCTGTCGTGGCGAGCGGCCCGGCCGGTGGTCGCACACGTTCCGGAACACGTGGGGTCGCGTCCCGGGACATCCGCCGGAGGGCGTCGCCGATGAGCTGGCGCTGCCACTGTCGACGGGTGGTGCGGCCGGGGGGATCGGCAGAATCACCGGTCTCGTGCGACGCGAGGGGCGACGCGGTGGGGCGGGCCGGGTCCGCCGCGGGCCTCGCGGTGGGCCCGCGTCGGGCTCCGTCGGCACGCTGTCCGCGGGCGCACCGGTGTGACACGCTCTGCGTCGGCCGGGCTGTGGCACGCCGGTCGTCAGGGAGGACGTCGGCGGGCCCGTGACCGGGTCCGGCACCGTGGAGAGGCGACGGCATGCGTGTCGGACTGCTCGGCACCGGCCCCTGGGCCGACATGGCGCACGCCCCGGCCCTGGGCGGGCACGACGGCCTGGACTTCGTCGGGGTGTGGGGGCGGCGCCCGGACGCCGCCAAGGAGCTGGCGGAGCGGCACGGCACCCGCGCCTACGACGACGTCGACACCCTGCTCGCCGACGTGCAGGCCGTCGCCGTCGCGCTGCCCCCGGGCGTGCAGGCCGAGCTGGCCGTGCGCGCGGCACGGGCCGGGTGCCACCTCCTGCTCGACAAGCCGCTCGCGCCGACGGTGGCGCAGGGGCGGGCGGTGGTGGACGCGGTGCGGTCGGCGGGCGTCGCCTCGGTGGTCTTCTTCACCGCCCGGTTCCAGCCCGAGACCGAGGCGTGGATCACCGAACAGGCCGCGGAGGACGGCTGGTTCACCGCGCGGGCGCAGTGGCTCGGCTCGGTCTTCGGCGGCGACGACAGTCCGTTCGCGCACTCGCCGTGGCGCCGGGAGAAGGGCGCCCTGTGGGACGTGGGTCCGCACGCCCTGTCCGTGCTGCTGCCGGTCCTCGGGGACGTCCGGCGCGTGTCGGCGGCGGCGCCGGGTCCCGGGGACACCGTCCATCTGGTCCTGGAGCACTCCGGCGGGGCATCGAGCACCCTCACGCTCAGCCTGACGGCGCCGCCCGCCGCGGCCGGTGCGACGGTGGAGCTGCGCGGCCGGGCCGGTGTGACGCTTCTTCCGGAAGCGGTGGAGGGGCCGGTGCCCGCGCTGCGGCGGGCCGCGGACGCGCTGCTCGGAGCGGCGGGCGGTGGGCGGCCGTCGCCGTGCGACGCCGCGTTCGGGCTGCGGGTCACCGAGATACTCGCCGAGGCCGAGGCCCTGCTGGCCGTCCCGCGGTGACCGCCCTCAGCCGTCGGCGCCCGCCCGCTCGAACGGTTCGTCGCTCCACCGGAACCACGCCCGGTCGCCCTTGATGTGCAGCAGGAACTCGCTGACCGGGCCGTCCGGCGAGACCAGCCGCACGCGCCGTTCGATCTCGGCGTAGACGGCTTCCCACTCCGTCCAGTGGTCCGCGTCGGCCCTTTCCGCGAGGGCGAGTTCGCGGGCGAGCAGGTCCTGGACCGCGGCGTGGGCCGGTCCGGGCCGGAACCGTCCCGACAGCCAGGGGAAGTCGGCGTCGTCGATCAGGATCTCCCCGACCAGCGCGCCCTCTTCCCTCTCACCGGCGTCGCGGAAGCGCACGTACCAGATATCGCCTTCGAACCCCACATCGCCTCCGCCGCGCACGCCGGTGATCACCGTCGCGGACAGCATGCCATCCGGCACCGGCCCGGCGGCGGTGCCGGGCCGGAGCGGCTCTCGGCCCGGTGCGCGGCGACTACGGCCGACCGGCCGCCGGCGGACGGAAGTTGATCCGCTCGCGCACCACGGGGTAGCCGGCCTTGGCGAAGTTGGCGGCCATCGGATGGTTGCCCCGGTCCGTCGCGGCGGCCACGAACTCCGCGCCCCGCTCGACCAGGACGTGGGTGCACTCGGCGAGGAGGTCGTAGGCGTATCCCCGCCCGCGATGCTCCGGCAGGACGCCGATGAAGGCGACGCACGGGCCGGACGGGTTGTGCGCGGGGATGTGGATGCCGGCCAGCTCGCCCTCCGCCGTGTACGCCAGTTGCCACCACTCGCGCGGCGAGGGGCACCAGTGGAAGAAGTCCAGCTCGGCCTGGGCGGCCCGGTCGAGGCCGTACTCCTCGATCTCCATCAGCGCGTGGGCGTCGAGCGTGACGGAGTGGATGCGGCGCAGCGCGTCGAGGAACAGCGCGTCGTCGGGTTCGGGCCGGAAGTCCAGCCGTCCGGGCCGGGCGGGGAGCCCGCACTCCGGCGTCCACCGGTACAGGAAGCGTTCGACCAGGGGGGCGTAGCCGGCCGCCTCGGCGGCGGTGAAGCGGGCCTCGGCGGCGGTCCGCAGGGCGGGGTCCTCGCGCCAGGTGCCGGGCGCGTTCAGTTCGAGTTCGACCTGCCAGGGGGCGGTGCGCAGGAGTTCGGCTCCCGCGTCCTCCTCGCCCTCGGCCACGTCGAACCAGTTGACGGTGACGGGTTCGGTGTCGTCGGGGCCGCCCCACCAGGCGGCGCGGGCGACCACGGTGCCGTCGCGCAGGGCGACCCGCTTCCAGTCGGGGCGGTGCCGGGTGAGCCGGTGGCCCTCACGGGCGCCCAGCGGGTCGGACATGGTGTCGAAGAGCGCTACGTCGCTCGCGTCGAGCGCGCGGATGACCGGTTCGGTCACGGAACCTCCAGGGTGCGTCATGCGACGGGCGCTCGCGTCGCCGGTACGGTCCGGCGTCGCCCGCACGGTCTCGCGTCGCCCGCACGGTCTCGCGTCGCCCGCACGGTCTCGCGTCGCCCGCACGGTCTCGCGTCGCCCGCACGGTCTCGCGTCGTCCGTACGGTACGGGCACCGGGCGCGTACGGCCACCGGTTTCCGAGGCGGGATTAAGCGGGCCTTAACCACCGGTTAAGCGTTCCTCCCCGGGCGCCCGTGCCACCAAGTCCCATCAGGCGCAACGCACTTGAGGGCGCACGGAGGCGGTTGGCCGACCCACCCCCCGTGCGTACCATCGGCGCACCGCGTGAGAGCGCTCTCAGGAGCCCTGCCGGATCCCCACTCCCACGCCGTCATGTCCCGATCACTCTGGAGACCCCCCACATGACTCCTCGTCACCAGCGCCCGCTCGGCCGTCGCAAGCTGCTCGTCGCCCTCGGTGGAGCGGTCGTGGCCGCGCCCGTCGCCGCCGCGGTCGCCCCGCACGCCCTCGCCGGCGTCGGCTCGGACGACTCCGCCGGCACCCCCGGGACCAAGGCCGCCGGTGCCCTGCCGCTGACGATCGTCAACAGCACCGGCACCTTCGGCAACGCGGACGTCCACGTCTACATCGTCGGCAACCTGGACGGCCGACAGGTCCGCGTCACCCCCGACGGCACCGTCGCCCCGGTGGCGCTGTCGGACAACGGCGCCGACGGATACGCCGACTACGCCATCGGCCTCGTCGGCAGCGGTGAGACGAAGCTGAACCTGCCGTACCTCTCCGGGCGGATCTATGTGTCCCTCGGCGAGAAGCTGAAGTTCAAGGTGGTCGCGGACGGCGCCGGAAACCCCGCGTTGCAGTACCCGGCGGGCTGGGTCGGGCCCGACCCCAACCACGGTGTGCTGCACGACTGCGCCGAGTTCACGTACAACTCCTCCGGGATGTTCTGCAACACCACCATGGTCGACATGTTCAGCGTGCCGCTCGCCATCCGGCTGACCGGCGCCAAGGACCAGACCACCGGGACCGTGCGCCCGGGTGGACGGGCGGCGGTGTTCGACGCACTGCGGCGGGTCGAGGAGTTCGCTCCGCTGGTCGTGGACGACACCCGGGTGATCGCCCCGGGGCACGGGCTGGACGCCGGTCTGTTCGCGAAGGACTACCTCGCCCCGTACATCGACGAGGTCTGGAGCACCTACACCGGCAAGGACCTGCGGATCACCACCAACGCGGGCACCTTCACCGGCCGGGTGCGCGGCGGGCGGCTGACCTTCGACGGTCCCGCCCAGGTGTCCTTCGCCAAGCCGTCCACCCGGGACGTGCTGTTCTGCGACGGCGCCCTCGCCGCGCCCAACGACGGCACGACCGGTCCCGTCGCCGCGGTCCTCGGCGCCGGCTTCAACCGCTCCACGCTGGTGTCCTCCGCCGAGCAGCCCACGACCGACCCGGCGACGTTCTACGGGACCGGCCTGACCAACCACTACTCCAAGGCGGTGCACGCGGCCACCGAGGACGGCAGGGCGTACGGCTTCGCCTTCGACGACGTGGCCGACTTCGCCTCGTACATCCAGGACACGGCACCGACCGGCTTCCGGCTCACGCTCACCGCGTTCTAGCCGCGCGGCACGCGCAGCGGCCCGCGCGGTTCGGCGTGCGGGCGGCGGGGTGGCGTAGGAGCGTGGTGGTGTGCGAAAGGTGTCCGGCCCACCGCTGCGCCCGGGCGAGGACCGGCGGAGCTGGCTGAGCGGGGCCCCGCCGCCCCGCTGGGTGCGGGTGCTGCCGCCGGCCCTCATCGTGCTGATCTGCGTGGCGACGCTGCTCAGCGACGACCGGCTGGACATCGGTTTCCTGCTGGGCGCCATCCCGCCGCTGGCCGTGCTGTCGTACAGCCCGCTGGCGACGGCCGCGCTGTGCGGTGCCGTGATCGCGCTGCTGACCGTGCCGGTCTTCCAGCTCGACCGGCCGGGCGACGCCGACCTGCTGACCGTCGTCTTCGTCGCGGTACTGAGCGTCTTCGTGTCCTTCGTGCGCAGCCGTCGCGACGCCCAGCTGGGACTGGAGCGTACGGTCGCCGAGGCCGCGCAGCGTGCGGTGGTGCCCCCGCTGCCCGAGCGGGTGGGGGCGGTGGGGGGGGGCGGGGGGGGGCGCGGGGGGGCCGCCGGGGGGCGGGGGGGCGGGGGGGGGGGGGTGAAAAAAAAAACACGGGCCGCCCAGAGAAT